>JBBDQS010000034.1:0-41901 GCA_040905805.1 Egibacteraceae bacterium
CGCCGGCCGCTCCCCCCGCGCCGCTCGCGCCGGCCGCTCGCGCCGGCCGCTCGCGCCGGCCGCTCCCCCCGTGCCGCCCGCGCCGGCCGCTCGCGCCGTGCCGGCGCGGCCCCCGCGCCGCTCGCACGCGAGACGCGAGACGCGGGCCGTCAGTGCTTCTCGGCCTCCGCCCAGGACCGGCCGGAGGCGGTGTCGACCTCCAGGGCGACGGCCAGGTCGACCACCCCGCTCATGGCCTCGACCAGCAGCTCGCGCAGCGCCTCCTCCTCGCCGGGCGCGGTCTCGCAGACCAGCTCGTCGTGCACCTGCAGCAGCAGCTGGGACGCCATGCCCTCGGCCCCCATGCGCTGGTGGACGGCCACCATGGCCATCTTGATGATGTCGGCGGCCGTGCCCTGGATGGGGGCGTTCAGCGCCATGCGCTCGGCCATCTCGCGGCGCTGGCGGTTGTCGCTCATCAAGTCGGGCAGGTAGCGCCGGCGGCCGAACAGCGTGGACGTCCACCCGTCCTTGCGGGCCTGCTCCACGCCGTCGTACAGGTACGCGCGGACACCGGGGAAGCGTGCGAAGTAGGCCTCCATGAGCTCGCGAGCCTCGTCGGGTGGGATGCCGAGCTGCTGGGACAGCCCGAAGGCCGACAGGCCGTAGGCCAGCCCGTAGGTCATCCCCTTGATGCGGCTGCGCAGCGTGTTGTCCACCGCCGAGATCGGGAGATCCCACACCAGCGCCGCGGTCGTCGCGTGGATGTCCTCGTGGCTGGTGAACGCCGCGATCAGGTCCTCGTCGCCGGACAGGTGCGCCATGACCCGCAGCTCGATCTGCGAGTAGTCGGCGAGCAGGAGGCTCGTGTAGTCCTCGCCGGGGACGAAGGCCCGGCGGATCTCCCGTCCGGTGACCGAGCGGATGGGGATGTTCTGGATGTTGGGGTGCTGCGACGACAGCCGACCGGTCACCGCCACGGTCTGGCGGAACTCAGCATGGATGCGCCCCGTCGACGGGTCGATCAGGGGCGGCAGCGCATCCACATAGGTGCCTTTGAGCTTCGAGACCTCGCGGTACTCCAGGAGCGGCGCGACGATGGGGTGGGTGTCGACCATCGCGGTCAGCGCTGCGGCATCGGTGGAGTAGCCAGTCTTGATGCGCTTCGTCTTGGGCAGGTCCAGGCGGTCGAACAGCACCGCCTGCAGCTGCTTGGGGGAATCGAGGTTGAACTCCTCGTCGGCCCAGCCGTAGATCTCCTCCTGCAGACCGCGCATCCGGTCGCCGAGGGTCTCGCCGATCTCCACCAGCACCTCGAGGTCCACGGCGACGCCGGCGTGCTCCATGCCGACCAGCACCGCGACCAGGGGCAGCTCCAGCTCGCCGAGCAGGCGTGCCTGGTCGCGCTCGGCCAGGGCGCCGGCGAGCACGTCGGCGATCTCGTGCAGCGCCTGGGCCCGCAGGGCGCGCTCGGGCCAGTCGTCGGCGATGGCCATCGCCAGCTGCTGGCTCCCCTCGTCGGTCGCGGTCCCCGCGGTCAGCTGCTTGTTCAGGTACTGCAGCGCCAGGGCCTCGAGGTCGTACGCGCGCTGCTGGGGCTGGACCAGGTAGGCGGCCAGCTCCGTGTCCATCTGCACGCCGGCCACCGGCCACCCGCGGGAGGCCGCCGCGTGGCACAACGCCTTCAGGTCGTGCACCAGCAGTGGGCGGTCCTCCGCGGCCAGGAGGGCGGCGAGCAAATCGAGGTCCTCCCGCGCCAGCTCGGCGAGGGTCGCCGTCGCGGGCGCGACGCCGGTGGCGGCGACCGCGACGGCATCCCACGCCACCACCGGGGGCCGGCCCCGGGCGAACGGCACGAGCGCCACCGGCAGGTCCGGGGACACGCTCCCGAGCCAGGTGACCAGCTCCCCCGCACCAAGGCGCCTGGGCTCCACGGCGAACGATCCCGCCTCGACGTCCCCGACCCCGGCATCAAGGGCTTCGGCGAGCCGCTCCCACAGCGCGCGGAACTCGAGGGTGGCGAACAGGCTGCGCACCGCCTCCATGTCGGTGTCGCCGCGCCGCAGCACGTCGATGGACAGGGGGACCTCGACGTCGCGGCGCAGCTGTGCGACCGCGTACCCGTCGAGCACCGCCTGCTGGTGCTCGGCCAGCGCCTCGCCGCGCTTGCCGCGGATGTGCTCGAGGTTCGCGAAGATCCCCTCCAGGTCGCCGTACTCGGCGAGCAGCTTGGCGGCGGTCTTCTCCCCCACCCCCGGGACCCCGGGGATGTTGTCGCTCGGGTCCCCGCGCAGCGCCGCCAGGTCGGGGTAGCGGTCCGGGCCGACGCCGTACTTGGCCGCGATCGCCCCCGCGTCCATGACCACCGTGTCGGAGATGCCCCGTCTGGTGTAGAGCACCGAGGTGTGCTCGTCCACCAGCTGGAACGCGTCACGGTCACCGGTGACCACCAGGGTGTCCATCCCCGAGCCGGAGGCCAGCGTCGCGTACGTCGCGATCAGGTCGTCGGCCTCCACCCCGTCGATGGTCACCTGGGGGATGGCGAGCGCGTCGAGGACCTCGCCGATCAACGGCAGCTGGGAGCGGAAGGCGTCGGGGGTCTCCCGGCGGTTGCCCTTGTACTCGGGCAGGATCGCCAGGCGCTCTGCGGGCCGGCCCTTGTCGAACATCACCGCGATGCCGTCGGGCCTGTGCTCGGTGAGCAGCTTGATGAGCATGCTGGTGAAGCCGTACACGGCGTTGGTCTGCTGGCCGGTCGTGGTGCGCAGATCCTCTGGCAATGCGAAGAACGCCCGGTAGGCCAGGCTGTGGCCGTCGAGGAGTGCGAGGACGGGGCGGGCAGGCATGCCCGCGATGATAGAGGCCTGATCCGGGGGCCCGACATCTGGTCGAAACTATCGCCTTCGTAGGATAGGATCACACCACCGAGCACGCTCCACGCACCACCGGTAACCAAGGAGAACACCGATGTCGAGGACGAGATGGTTGCGCCTCCTGGCGATTGTGACCGTACCTGCCCTCTTTCTGACGGCCTGTCCGGCCGACGAGCCGGAGGAGGAAGATCCCGAACCCGTCGAGACGCCCGATGACACCGAGACGGAGGAACCTGAGGACGACGTCACCCGCGGCGACGGGGTGCTGAGCCTCGGCTTCGTGCTGCCCGAGACCGGTGACCTCGCCTTCCTGGGCGACCCCATGATCGAGGGGCTCAACTACGCCGTGGAGCAGATCAACGAAGCTGGTGGCGTCCTCGGCGAGGACGTCACCCTCACCGGCGGCGACGAGGCCGGTGACACCGCCGTGGCCAGCGAGACGGCGGACCGCCTGCTCGCCGACGGCGTCGACGCCATCATCGGCGCGGCGGCGACCGGCATGTCGCTGGCGATCATCGACCAGGTCACCGGCGCCGGCGTCGTGCAGTGCTCCGGCTCCAACACCGGCCCGGTCTTCACCACCTACGAGGACGACGGCTTCTACTTCCGCACCGCCCCGACCGACGCGCTGCAGGGGCCGATCCTCGCCGAGAAGATCGTCGGCGACGGCCACACGCAGGTCGCCCTGGCCGCCCGCTCCGACGAGTACGGCGAGGGGCTCTTGGACGCCACCAGTGCGGCGCTCGAGGAGCAGGGTGCCACCGTGGTGGAGGAGGTCCTCTACGACCCGACTGCGGACACCTTCGACTCCGAGGTCCAGCAGCTCGTCGACGCCAACGCCGACGCGATCGCGCTGATCTCCTTCGAGGAGGGCGCGCAGCTGGTCTCCGGCATGATCGAGGCCGGCATCGGGCCGGGCGAAGTGGCGCTCTACGGCGCCGACGGTGTCGCCACCGCCGACTTCCCCGCCTCGGTCGACCCGGGTGACCCCAACGTCGTCGACGGCATGTCGGGGACCCGCCCCGACGCCAGCGTCGACCCCGAGTTCCAGAGCGGGTTGGAGGAGTTCGCCCCCGACCTCGAGGACTTCACGTTCGCCCCGCAAATCTACGACTGCGCGGTGATCACCGCCCTGGCGGCGGTGGCCGCGAACAGCGACGACCCCGAGGTCTTCGTCGAGGAGATGAACAACGTGACCCGCGACGGCGAGGAGTGCACCAACTTCGCCGACTGCGTCGCCCTGCTCGAGGACGGCGAGGACATCGACTACCAGGGCCCCAGCGGCGCCACGACGTTCACCGACGCCGGTGAGCCGGCGATCGGCACCTACGAGATCTGGGAGTTCGCCGACGGCGAGTTCACCGTCATCGAGAGCGGCATCGAGTCCACGCTCGAGGAGGGCGCAGAGGAGTAGTCCCGGTCACACCATCGAGGGGGTCCGGTTCACCGGACCCCCTCTCGTGGTCTTACCGAGCCTTGGCGAGGGTCCCGAGGTACAGCTCGATGACCTTCGGGTCGCCGAGCAGCTCGTCACCCGTGCCGGTGTAGGCGTTCTGCCCCTGGTCCAGCACGTAGCCGCGGTGGCAGATCTGCAGGCACCGACGGGCGTTCTGCTCGACCATGACGATGGAGATGCCGGCGCCGTTGATCTGGCGCACCCGGCGGAAGACGCCATCCTGGTTGGCCGGCGACAGCCCGGCGGACGGCTCGTCGAGGAACAGCACCGCCGGGTCCATCATGAGCGCCCGGCCCATCGCCACCATCTGGCGCTCACCCCCGGACAGGGACCCGGCCCGCTGCTTGCGGCGGTCAGCCAGGAGGGGGAACAGGTCGGCGACGAACGCGAACCGTCGGTCCCACTGCTTGGGCCGCAGGTACAGGCCCATCTCCAGGTTCGCCTCCACCGACAGACGGGGGAACACGTTGGCGACCTGCGGGACGTAGCCGACGCCCTTGGCCACGAGCTGGTGCGCCGCCAGGTTGGTGATCTCCTCGCCGCGCAGGCGCACCCGCCCCTCGGTCACGGCCAGCAGGCCGAACATGGCCTTCACCAGGGTGGACTTGCCGGCGCCGTTCGGCCCGATGATGCCCACGAGCTCGCCCTCGGCCAGCTCCAGGTTGCAGCCGTTCAGGATGTTGATCCCCGGCACGTAGCCGGCGACCACCGACTCCGCGACGAGCACCGGGTCACTGGTCACGCTCGTCCTCCTCTGGTGGCGGCTCGTCATGGCTTGCGCCGAGGTACGCGTCGATGACCGCCTGGTTCGCCCCGATGGAGTGCGGGGGGCCCTCCGCGATGATGCGCCCCTCGGCCATGCAGACCACCCAGTCGCTGATGTCCATGACCACATCCATGTCGTGCTCCACGAACAGCACGGTCATGCCCTCGTCGCGCAGCGCCTTCACGTGGCCGAGCAGGGACTGCGTCAGCGCGGGGTTGACCCCGGCCATGGGCTCGTCGAGCATCACCATGGACGGTTCCGCCATGAGGGCGCGGGCCATCTCCAGCAGCTTCTTCTGCCCTCCGGACAGCGTGCCCGCGTAGTCGTCACGCAGGCCGTCCAGCTTGAAGCGCGCAAGCAGCTCGTCCGCACGGTGCTGGTTCGCTGTCTCCTGACGGCGCCACAGCGCCGGCACGAGGGAGGGCAGGAAGCGCTCCCCCAGCTGCCCGCCGGCGGCCAGCATCATGTTCTCCAGCACGCTCATGCGGCCGAGTGCCTTGGTCAGCTGGAACGTGCGCACCATGCCGAGGCGCGCCACCCGGTGCGCCGGCACGCGCGCCAGCGGGTGCCCGTCGAAGGTCCAGCGGCCACGGTCGGGAGCGTCGAAGCCGGTCATCAGGTTGAAGAACGTCGTCTTGCCCGCGCCGTTGGGACCGATCAGGCCGGTGATGAGCCCGCGCGGCACCTCGAGGTGCGCCACGTCGACGGCCTGCAGCCCTCCGAAGGACCGCTCGATCTCGTCGGCGATCAGGATCGGATCGGGTTTGGCGACCCCGGGCTCGGCCGGCACGCCCGCGAGCGGGTCACGGCTGCTCACCGCCGGGGCTGCGCCGTCCCCGCCCTGGGGGGACGGCCGGGAGTCACTTGGCATCGAGCTGCATCTCCCTGCGGTCGCCGAGGAGCCCCTGCGGGCGGTAGACCATGAGGAGCATCAGGCCGAGCCCCACCAAGGCGAACCTTGTCGCGCCGATGGAGCCCGACCCGAAGTACTCGGGGGGCAGCAGCTCCGCCGCTGCCGCGCGCCGCAGGAAGCTGTCGAACCCGGCCACGATGAACCAGAAGATCACCGACCCGACGATCGGGCCCAGGATGCGGGCTGCGCCCCCGAGGATCAGCACCGTGTAGGCGAAGAACGTCAGCTGCGGCTGGAAGGTGTCCGGTTGCACCGTCTGCAGGGTGAGGGAGAACACCACGCCGCCGATCGCGCCGACCACGCCGCCGATGACCAGGCTCTGCATCTTGTAGGAGAAGACGTTCTTGCCGAGGCTCCGGGCCGCGTCCTCGTCCTCCCGGATCGACTTGATGACCCGGCCCCAAGGGCTGCGCATGAGCGCCCACATGAACAGCGAGATCAGCGTCACCAGTGACCACCCCACGACGATCACCCACAGCCGCCGCGAGCTCAACGTGAGCAGGAGGATGTCGTAGTCGCCCGGCGGGATGGGGTTGAGGCGGTAGAACTCGTCGGCGAACCCCCGCAGGCCGAACACCCCGTTGGTCACCGGACGGGCGTCGCTGGAGCGGAAGATGAACCGCAGGATCTCCGCCGCGGCGATGGTGGTGATCGCCAGGTAGTCGGCGCGCAGCCGCAGGGTCGGTGCGCCGAGGAGCAGCGCCAGGACGACCGCCAGCCCGATGGAGATCAGGATCCCGACCCACAGGCCGAGCCCGAAGGTCGAGACCCCGATCGCGACACCGTAGGCCCCCACGAGCATGAACCCGACCTGCCCGAAGTTCAGCAGACCCGTGTAGCCGAAGTGCATGTTCAGCCCGATGGCCAGCAGCGCGTAGACCGCGGCGGACGGTCCGGTGGCCGTCCGCAGGGCGTCGGTGAAGATCGTCAGGCTGCTGAGGCCGACCGCCTCGGCGGCGGCGAACACCACCACGGTCACCGCCACCAGCACGGCGACGAGCTTGATCTGGCCGCGGGCCTTCGGGGTCCACCGGGGGGCAGGCGTCTCCTCCTGCTCGTCGGCGGCCGCCTGGGTGGATGTCACGGGCGGGCTCCTCCCATCAGCCGATCCGCTCCTTGAAGCCCAGGATGCCCTGAGGTCGGACCAGCAGGATCAGGATGAGGATCAGCAGCGCCCACATGCTCTTCAGCTCGGTCGAGAACCAGATCGTCGACAGCTCCGTGACCAGGCCGACGACGATGCTGCCGACGATGGCGCCGTACGCGGTACCGAGCCCGCCCAAGATCACCCCGGCGAACATCAGCAGCAGGAGGCGGAACCCCATCAGGTAGTGCACGGTCTCGACCAGGCCCAGCAGGATCCCGCCCAGGGCGGCCAGTCCGGCGCCGACCACCCAGACCACGAGGATGATGCGCTCCACGTTGATGCCCGAGGACTCGGCGAGGTCCCGGTTGTCGGCGACCGCCCGCATGGCCTTGCCCAGGCGCGTGCGGTTCAGCAGCAGGCCGACGCCGACCAGGACGACCAGGGCGAGCCCCATCGCGAACAGGTCGCGGGGGGTGATCCGCACGGGACCGAAGATGAGCGCCGTCTGGACCGTGTAGTCACGGTAGGGATTGGGACTCCCGCCGTGGAAGAAGAGAATGACGTGGCGCACGAAGAACGCCAGACCCACCGTGATGACGAGCATCTGGACCAGCCCGGTCCGGCGCCGGCGCAGCGGCCGCCACATGCCGGCCTCGAGGGCGCCCCCGAAGCCCGCACCGATCCCCACGGCGATCACCGCGGCCGGGACGATGTGCAGCCCCGCCGTGTTCAGCACCAGCGCGGTGATGGCACCGAGGGTCACCAGGTCCCCGTGGGCGAAGTTGATCAGCCCCGTCGTGCCGAAGATCAACGACAGGCCGATGGCGGTCATCGCGATGATCAACCCGAACTTCACGCCGTTCAGGCTGCTCTGCGCGAGGCGTCGCACGAACTGGCCCTCGGCGGCCTCCCGCTCGCCGAGCTGGAAGATCAGCGTGCGGACCTGCCTCGGGCGGATGGTGACGTCGAGCGTCGCACGATCGGGGTTCGTGAGCCCGAGGTCTGCCGGCAGGGTCTCCACGTCGAGCGTGGCCTCGTACGGGCCAGGGCCAGGGAGGTCGACCGTCCACGACCCGTCATCGTCGCTCGTCACGCTGTCGATGACCGCACCGTCGTCGTCGGCCACCGTGATGGCCACGTCCTCGACCGGCTCTCCCTCCTGGTCGGTCAGGGTGCCCTGGACGCGTTCGTCGGCTTCCTGGGCCACCGCGGGCGACGCCGTCAAGGCGGCGAGCACCATGATCGTGCCGAGCACCACCCCCACGAGGTTGCCCACCGTGCCGCCTCGCCTCCTCTGCCGGTCCCGCCGGTCCCGGATTCTAGTGTGAAAGTCGACGCAAGGGTCACAGGACCTGCACACCTTCGACGATGCGTCCGCGATCCAGGAGGATGAGCTGGTCCGCGCTGCCGGCCTCAGGGCTGCTCGTATCGCTCCACGACCTGTTCGGCGACGGCCTTCATGGTCAGGCGGCGCTCCATCGCAGTGCGCTGCAGCCACCGGAACGCGGACGCCTCGGTCATCTCCTCGCGTTCCTGCAGGAGGCCCTTGGCCCGCTCGACGAGCTTGCGGGCCTCGAGACGATCGGTGAGGTTGCCGACCTGGCTCTCCAGGCCCTGCAGGTCCTTGAAGCGCCCGGCGGCGATCTCGATCGCCGGCAGCAGGTCGTGCTTCTGGAACGGCTTCACGAGGTAGGCCATGGCCCCTGCGCGGCGGGCCTTCTCGATGAGGTCGCGCTGGCTGAACGCCGTCAGGATCAGCACCGCCGACAGCCGCTCGCGGGTGATCTGCTCCGAGGCCTGGATGCCGTCCATGACCGGCATCTTCAGGTCGAGGATCGCGAGGTCCGGACGCAGCTCACGGGCAAGACGCACCGCGGTGGCCCCGTCGCTGACCTCCGCCACCACGTCGAAGCCCTCCTCGATGAGCATCTCCTTCAGGTCGAGGCGGATGAGGGCCTCGTCCTCGGCGATGAGGACCCGGATGGGACGGTCGGGTCGCTTGGTCACCTGGTCCTCCTCGGGTGCCGGCGCTGCGGCGGCGGGTCTGGGCATCGGGCATCTCCTTGCGTCGTGCTCGCTAGCCCATTCGGTCGAGCAGGGCGTCCTGCTCGGCGGTCAGCTCCTCGATCAGCGCGGCGGTCTCGTCCCGCTGCCGCTGCAGCCGTCGGAGGTCTTCCGCGGTGGTCCGCCGTTCTCGGTCCGCCAGCGGCGTCCCGGCGACGGTGGCCCGTGTCGCCGCGTCGTCTGCGACGTCCTTCTGGTAGGCCACCTGCTCGTCGAGCACGCGCAGGGTCTCCCGGAGCCGGCGCGCCTCGTCGCGCGCCTCCGCGAGTCGCTTCTCAACGCTTCCGTGCAGTCTCACGCCACCCGTTTCGTCGTGGGGACAGGGGCACCACCCTAGGGGCAGAGGGACTTAGACCGTCGCGGCCCCCGGGGAAGGCGCAGTCTACGACACCTACCCGGCCTGCCGGGAGATGACGTCAGAACAACGTCAGCTGCCCGGCGAGCATGTCTGGTGCTCCGGGAGGGATTCGAACCCTCATGCCTTTCGGCGTGCCCTTTTGAGAGGCATGCGTCTGCCTGATTCCGCCACCGGAGCGCTGCCGTTCCGCCACGAGTGTAGATCGCCGACCGCGGTTCCTTCCACACCAGGTATCGGTCTGCGCGTGGCAGTTTGGGCAGAGGAGGCGGAGGTTCTCAATGCGGTTGTCGGTGCGATCCCCGTTGATGTGGTCGAGCTGGAGCGGGATGGGTTGCCCTTGCCACTCGGTCCCGCCGCAACCCTCACACCGCGCCTCTTTGCGCCCTTCCGCGAGCAACCGCAGCCGCAGCTTGTGGGTGTTTCGGTACGTGGACTCCGCAACCAGGATCTCCTCCAACGGGATCGGCAGGCCGTTCGGCACCCGACCCTTGTTCCAGCCCTGTCCGGTGAAGTGGCCCGTGTCCAGCCCGAGCTCGGCGATGCGCTCCTTGAGCGTCACGTAGGTGCCACCACCGTACTTGAGGCCCAGCTCACGGTGGACGGCGGCGAGCGAACGGGACACCGCGACCGCGCGGGCCAGGTCCGCATCCGACCACATCCGCCCCCGCGGCCGAGCAGGCGACAAGGTCGACGGGTCGACACTCCATGCCGGGGATCGCAGACGCCGCCGTATGTGCGGTCGGTCCAGCCCCAGCTCCAGGATCCGCGTACGAACGGCGACCATGGTGGCACCGCCCTTGGCCAACCCCAGCCTGCTCAGCACCTCGGTGATCGACTCGGACGCGTCCACGGCAGCGCGGAGCTGCTCGTCCGTCCACCGTCGCGGTCTGGCCATGACCGTACAGTCCCACGCCCCTGCGACAACCGGCTGCGGATCTGCCACGGTTGTGCACAGCCTGGGCGGGCCCACGTCACCGCCACCGTGACGCTGGGGCGCCGCCCGTGCGCTAGCGTGGCGGCAGCCGTCTGGAGGAACCGTCCACATGCACCTCGCCATCACCGGTGCGACCGGGTTCATCGGCTCGGCGCTCGTCGCGGCGATGGCGGCCGCCGGGCACGACACGACCCGGGTGACCCGCCGCCAGTCCGACGCGCCCGGCGAGATCAGCTGGGACCCGGCGAGCGGGCGGCTTGACCCCGAGGCCCTGCGTGGCGTGGACGCGGTGGTGCACCTCGCCGGCGAGCCGATCGCGTCGGGTCGATGGACGCAGAAGCGCCGGCGCCGGATCCGCGACAGCCGGGTGGAGGGGACCGCGCTGCTCGCCAAGACCATGGCCGGGATGCCCGACGGACCCCGGATCCTGGTCGCCGCGTCGGGGATCGACTACTACGGCGACCGCGGTGACGAGGTGCTGACCGAGGACAGCGCGCCCGGCGACGACTTCCTGGCCGAGGTGTGCGTCGCCTGGGAGGCTGCCGCCGACCCCGCCCGCGACGCCGGGGTGCGGGTCGTGCACCTGCGGACCGGCATGGTGCTCGGCGAGGGCGGGGCGCTGCCCAAGCTGGCGTTGCCCTTCAAGCTGGGTGTGGGCGGAAGGCTCGGCTCGGGCAAGCAGTACATGAGCTGGATCACGCTCGACGATCACCTGGCGCTCATCGCGTACGCGCTCAGTGACCGCCTGGACGGGCCGGTGAACGCGGTGGCCCCGGCACCGGTCACCAACGCCGAGTTCACCCGCACGCTCGCCGACGTGCTGTCCCGGCCGGCGCTGGTGCCCGTCCCGCGGTTCGCGCCGCGTCTGGTGCTCGGCGAGCTGGCCGACGCTCTGCTGTTCTCCAGCAAGCGGGCCCTCCCGGAGCGCGCCGAGGCGAACGGCTTCGTCTTCACCCACCCCAACCTCGAGGACGGTCTGCGCCACGTGCTCGACCGACCTCGGACCGGATGAGGGCGGCCATGGGCCCCCACGGCGGCGACTCCGATCCTGGGGCCGAACCGGGCCCGAGCGATGGGACCGGTGGGGACGACCCCGTGGAGCGCAACCGCGCGACGCCCGCGCGCACCACCCCGAACCGGCCCGCCGTGGGCGCGGCGGTCACCAACCGCCTGCGCCGCATCACCGGTGCGGCACTGCTGATCGCCACCCTGGTGCTCGTGGCCGCGATCATCGCCGAGCGCGCCAGCTGACCCAGCGACCCGTGCATCGCCCGAGCCTGCGAGGGCGGGTCTCAGCCCCTCCCGGGGCGCCGGCACCCCTCGGCCAGGCCGGCGACGAGCTCGCGGACCGCCTCCGGCCCGCCCTCACCGGCCGCGCGCACCGCCGCGGACCCGACGATCACCCCGTCGGCGAAGCCAGCGACCTCCGCCGCGTGGGCAGCGGTCGACACGCCGATACCCACGCACACGGGCCGGTCGGTGCAGGCGCGCAGCCGCTCGACGAGGGGTGCCGCCATGGTCGACAGGGATGCCCGCTCGCCGGTGACACCGAGCGTCGAGGTCGCGTACACGAACCCCGTCGAGGCGGCGGCGACCGCGCGCAGCCGCTCCTTGCTCGAGGTCGGGGCCGCGAGGAACACGGTCGCCAGGCCATGGGCGGCTGCGGCGGCGGTCCATGGCGCGCCCTCGTCGGCGGGCAGGTCCGGCAGGATCGCCCCGGCCAGTCCGGCGCCCGCGGCCGCGGCAGCGAAAGCGTCGAGCCGTTCGGTCCCCCCGTAGTGCCAGACGAGGTTGTAGTAGGTCATCACGAGTGCCGGCACCTCGATCGCGGCGGTGAGGGCAGCGCACATCTCCAGGTCGTCGCCGGGGGTGTAGCCGCGCTCCATGGCCGTGTGGCAGGCCGCCTGGATCACCGGACCGTCCATCAACGGGTCGGAATACGGGAAACCGACCTCCAAGAGGTCGGCGCCCGCCTCCGCCGCGGCGACCAGGCAGGCTCGTGACGTGTCGAGATCGGGATAGCCGGCGGGGAGGTAGACGATGAGCGCCGCGCGGCCGCCGTCGTTGGCCGCCCGTACCGCCTTCTCGACCATGACGGCGGTCACCCGGACACCTGCCCGCCGCGCCGCTCCAGGACCTCGAGAACCTCGTCGACGTCCTTGTCCCCCCGTCCGGACAGGTTGAGCACCACGATCCCGCTGCGGCCCACCTCCCGGGCGAGGCGGATGGCGGGCAGGACCGCGTGGGCGGGCTCCAGTGCCGGGATGATGCCTTCGAGCTCGCAGAGCAGCCCGAACCCCTCCAGCGCCTCGCCGTCGGTGGCCGTCACGTAGCGCGCGCGCCCCGTGTCGGCAAGCCAGGCGTGTTCGGGCCCGACGCCCGGGTAGTCCAGGCCGGCGGACACCGAGTGGGTCGGGCGGACCTGACCGTAGTCGTCCTGCAGCACGAACGAACGGGCGCCGTGCAGGATGCCCTCGCTGCCCCCGGACAACGACGCCGCGTGGCGCGGGCCGTCGAGGCCCTCGCCCCCGGCCTCGACGCCCACCAGGGCCACCGTTTCGTCTGGTATGAAGGCGTGGAAGGCGCCGATGGCGTTCGAGCCTCCCCCGACGCACGCCACCACCGCGTCGGGCAGGCGGCCCTCGGTCTCGAGCATCTGCCGGCGGGCCTCCTCGCCGATGACCTTCTGGAACTCGCGCACCAGCAGCGGGAACGGGTGTGGGCCCACCACCGAGCCGATGAGGTAGTGGGTGGAGTCGACGTTGGTGACCCAGTCGCGCATCGCCTCGTTGATGGCGTCCTTCAGCGTGCGGCTGCCGCTGGTCACCGGCACGACCTCCGCCCCCATGAGCTGCATCCGCACGACGTTCAACCGCTGGCGGCGGCAGTCCTCCTCGCCCATGTAGACCGTGCACTCCAGGCCGAACAGCGCCGCGGCTGTGGCGGTGGCGACGCCGTGCTGCCCCGCCCCCGTCTCGGCGATCACCCGGCGCTTGCCCATCCGGGTGGTCAGCAGCGCCTGCCCCAGCACGTTGTTCAGCTTGTGGCTGCCGGTGTGCGCCAGATCCTCACGCTTGAGGTAGATGCGACCGCCTCCGGCGTGCGTGGTCAGCCGCTCGGCCAGGTAGAGCGGCGTCGGGCGACCGCCGTAGTCGCGGGCCAGCGCGGCGAGCCGCCCGGTGAACGCCGGGTCGGCCGTCGCTGCGGCGAAGGCCGCGGCGAGCTCGTCGAGCGCGGCGACCAGCGCCTCGGGCACGAAGCGCCCGCCGAACCGTCCGTAGTGACCGAGATCAGACCGGTCGGTGGCGGTCACCGGGGCGCCCCGGTGGAGGCGTCCGCAACTTGCGCCCCCGCCGTGGCGAGCGCCCGCACCGCCACAGCGGGGTCGTCCGCGCACGCCACGTGCTCGCCCACGAGGACGGCGTCCGCGCCCAGGGCTCCCAGCCGGCGCACGTCGTCGGGGCCCTTGACGCCGCTCTCCGCGACCGCCAGCGCGCCGGCGGGCAAGGCGTCGACGACGGCGGCGAACCGGTCCGGGTCGACCTTCAGGCTCGTGAGGTCGCGCGCGTTGACGCCGACTACCAGGCGCCGGCCCGTGGCCGCGGCCGCGTGCGCCGTCGCAGCCCGGGTGGCCTCGCCCGCGTCGTGCACCTCGACCAGCGCATCCAGTCCGGCGCGGTCCGCGGCAGCGAGCAGGCCCTGCAGCTGCGGGTCGTCCAGCGCGGCGACGATCAGCAGCACGGCGCTGGCCCCCGATGCCCGTGCCTCCCACACCTGGTACTCCTCGACCACGAAGTCCTTGCGCAGCACGGGAATCGCCACGGCTCCGACGACGGCCTCCACGTCGGCCAGCGACCCGCAGAACCAGTGCGGTTCGGTCAGCACGCTGACGGCGCCGGCGCCGCCCTCGGCGTAGGAACGCGCCAACGCCGCGGGGTCGGGGATCGGCGCGATCGGGCCCCGCGACGGGCTGGCCCGCTTCACCTCGGCGACGACCGTCACCCCGGGTGCAGCCAGCGCTGCCACCAACCCCGGCGGCGGGTCAGCACCCGCCACCCGGCGCCGGAGGACGCCCAGGCTGACCACGGCGGCAGCGGCGGTGGTCCGTGCGCGCGCGGCCGCGCACGCCTCGTCCAGGAAGTTCGTCACCGGCTGCTCCTTGGGGTGGGCAGCCATCGTAGGGCGGATCGCGGCCAAGCCGCCATCGGGGAAACGACGGTCCGGCTGGGCGACGACCTTACGCCTCGGCGTCGGCGCAGATGACGCTGGAGTGCGCCTCGGCGACGACGATGTCGGCTCCCTCACTGTCGAGCAGGTCCACGCGCAGACCGCGCACGGTGAACCCGTGGCCCTCACCCGCCTCGTCGGGGATCACCTCGTTGATCCACACCTCGGCGACACCGGGGATCACGATGTTGGTGTTGGGCGGCGGGTCCAGGGGCAGCTCCACACCGGCGACCGTGACGTTGACGAACTGCGAGCCCTCCATGGCCTCCTCGAACGTGCCCTCGTCGGGGCACGTCGACGTCGAGATCGTCCGGATCGCGTCAGCGGTGACCAACGGCTCCTCGTCGAGGGGGTCCCCCGAGAGGATCTCCAGGTCGGTGACCGCCGCCTCGCCTTGCGCGAAGCCGAGGTCGAGGTCGCCTCTGGCGAACACCTCGATCACCTCGGCCTCCACCAGCGGCTGCAGCGGCAGCCCCCCCAGCACCTCGTCGGTCTCCTCGGCCTGACGCGGCTCGGGCAACGCGATCGCCACGCTCGGCTCCTCGTCGAGCACCTCCACCCCCAGCAGGTTCACGTCCAACCCGAACGCGCTGGCGGTCAACGAGTCCGCGGGGGACGTCGGCGTCGCGCCCTCCTGCCACGTCTTGGTCGCCGTGTCGGACACCCGTGCGTCGGCGTCGGGATCGCCGGTGAACTGGATGCCGTCGGTCTCCGCGTCGGTGTCGACGACCTCACACGTCTCTCCGGGGCGCACCGGGCACGCCACGATCACGTCGCTGGCAGGGTCGCCGGGGCCCGTGTAGGTGAAAGACGACTCGCCGTCGTCCCCGGTGCGCTGCTCCTCTTGCGCAACCGGGCCGCTGAACACACCCGCACCGGTGTCGCGGTACACCTCGAAGCGCACGTTGGCGTCGGCCAGCAGCGCCTCCTCGTCGTCGCGCACCGTCGCGGTCACCGTGTGCTCGGTGCCCACCGCGTTCGTCGCGGTCGCCGGGGTGAGATCCAACGTCTGCGCCCGGTCCTCCGCCGGGATCAACGAGCCCTCCCGCAGCGCGGCCAGCAACCGCACCAGGAACGACGCCATCTGGTCACGCCGCGTCGACGTGGCCGGGTCGTAGGTGCTCGCCGTGCGCCCGATCGTCAGGTTCAGCGCCTGCGCCCCGTTGATGTTGCGGGCATGCACGTTGCTCGCCGGCACATCGGTGAACGGCCCGCTGTCCCGCTGCAGGTTCTCCAGCGGCACGTCCTCGATGAACGACGCCGCCCGCAAGATGAACGAGGCGATCTGATCACGCCGCAGCGGCAACGACGGGCTGTAGGTCGTGGAGGTCGTGCCCGCGGTGATCCCGGTCGCGGCGAGGATGTTGATGTTGTCCTCGTGGACGTTGCCCGAGATGTCGGTGAAGCCCTGGTCGCTGGCCGGGGGCAGATCCACATCCGCCGCCCGCAACGTGCGCACCATGAACGACGCGAACTGGTCACGCTGCACCTGCGTGCTCGGCCGGAAGCTCCGATCCGCGAAACCCAGCGCGATGTCGTTGTTGTACGCGCAGTCCACGTTCAACCGGTGCACCTCAGGGATCTGCAACCGGTCGGTGAACGGCGCCGGAGGGTTGACCTCGTCAGGACACGCATCGTTGGGGTCGTCCACCGGCTCCTGCGCCAACCCCACCAACGGCAGCAACGACACCGCCATCAGCGCCACGGCCACCGCCGCCACAATCCGCCACGGGTACGAACCCATCGTGCTCGTCTGCTGCGTCATCATCGGGCCTCCAACCTGAAAGGTGCTCTATCGCTTGCCGGCACCGAGACCGGTGCCGGCTCGTCACGAGCGGTCCCGACGCCGCGTGTCAGTACCTCATGGCGGTCGCTGCGCGACCACCTCACCCGGCACAGCGGAGAATCGCCTCCGCTGGCGCTCCGGCGATTCACGTGTCAGTTGCAGATGACGCTGGAGTGCGCCTCGGCGACGACGATGTCGGCTCCCTCACTGTCGAGCAGGTCCACGCGCAGACCGCGCACGGTGAACCCGTGGCCCTCACCCGCCTCGTCGGGGATCACCTCGTTGATCCACACCTCGGCGACACCGGGGATCACGATGTTGGTGTTGGGCGGCGGGTCCAGGGGCAGCTCCACACCGGCGACCGTGACGTTGACGAACTGCGAGCCCTCCATGGCCTCCTCGAACGTGCCCTCGTCGGGGCACGTCGACGTCGAGATCGTCCGGATCGCGTCAGCGGTGACCAACGGCTCCTCGTCGAGGGGGTCCCCCGAGAGGATCTCCAGGTCGGTGACCGCCGCCTCGCCTTGCGCGAAGCCGAGGTCGAGGTCGCCTCTGGCGAACACCTCGATCACCTCGGCCTCCACCAGCGGCTGCAGCGGCAGCCCCCCCAGCACCTCGTCGGTCTCCTCGGCCTGACGCGGCTCGGGCAGCGCGATCGCCACGCTCGGCTCCTCGTCGAGCAGGTGCAGCCCCAGCAGGGTCACGTCCAACCCGAACGCGCTCGCGGTCAACGACTCCGCCCCGACCGGATCCAGCCACGTTTTGGTGGCCACGATGTTGGGCTCGGCGCCCACCACCGGGACACCGACGAACTGGATGCCCGCGGTGCCCGCGTCGGTGTCGGTGACCTGGCAGGTGCCCTCGTCGGGCGCGCAGATCACGATGCGGTCCACCGCCTCGGCGTCGTGGCTGTAGGTGAAGGTGGCCACCCCATCCCCGTCGGTGGTGACCGTTGCCGACTCCACCGGACCCGAGAACGTCGCGTCGGCGGTCTCCGCCCGGTACACCTCGAAGCGGATCGCGGCGCCCTCCACCAACTCGTCCTCGAAGCGGGCGGTGGCCGTCAGCGTGTGGTCCGCACCCAGCGGGTTGACCGCATTCAGCTCACCATCACCGAGCTCGATCTCGTCCACCGGCGGCACGTCCTGCCACGTCTTGGTGGCCACGATGCTGGGCTCGGCGCCCACCACCGGGACACCGACGAACTGGGTCCCCGCGGTGACGGGATCGGTGTCGGTCACCTGGCAGGTGCCCTCCTCGGGCGCGCAGACCACGATGCGGTCCACCGCTTCGGCGTCGTGGCTGTAGGTGAACGTGGCCACCCCATCCCCGTCGGTGGTGACCGTCGCCGACTCCACCGGACCCGAGAACGTCGCGTCGGCGGTCTCCGCCCGGTACACCTCGAAGCGGATCGCGGCGCCGGCGACCGTCTCGCCATCGACATCACGGGCGGTGGCCGTCAGCGTGTGGTCCGCACCCAGCGGGTTGACCGCGTTCAGCTGACCATCACCGAGCTCGATCTCGTCGACCGGGGGCGGCTCGACCCACGTCTTGGTCGCCGTGTCGGACACCCGTGCGTCGGCGTCGGGATCCCCGGTGAACTGGATGTCCTCGGTCTCCGCGTCGGTGTCGACGACCTCGCAGGTCTCCTCGGGGCGCACCGGACACGCCACGATCACGTCCTCGACGGGCTCACCCGGGCCGGTGTAGGAAAAGCCCGACTGCCCCTGGCTGTCGGTGCGCTGCTCGCCCTGCTCCACCGGCCCGCTGAACACGCCCTCACCGGTGTCGCGGTAGACCTCGAAGCGCACGTTGGCGTCGGCCAGCAGCGCTGCCTCGTCGTCGCGGACCGTCGCGGTCACCGTGTGCTGGGTCCCCACCGGGTTGGTCGCCGTCGCCGGGGTGAGGTCAAGCGTCTCCGCCCGGTCCTCCGCCGGGATCAGCGGGCCCTCCCGCAGCGCGGCCAGCAACCGCACCAGGAACGACGCCATCTGGTCGCGCCGCGTGGCCGTGCCCGGCTCGTAGGTCCCCGCCGTGCGCCCGATCGTCAGGTTCAGCGCCCGTGCCCCGTTGATGTTGCGGGCATGCACGTTGCTCGCCGGCACATCGGTGAACGGCCCGCTGTCCCGCTGCAGGTTCTCCAGCGGCACGTCCTCGATGAACGACGCCGCCCGCAAGATGAACGAGGCGATCTGATCACGCCGCAGCGGCAACGACGGGCTGTAGGTCGTGGAGGTCGTGCCCGCGGTGATCCCGGTCGCGGCGAGGATGTTGATGTTGTCCTCGTGGACGTTGCCCGAGATGTCGGTGAAGCCCTGGTCGCTGGCCGGGGGCAGATCCACATCCGCCGCCCGCAACGTGCGCACCATGAACGACGCGAACTGGTCACGCTGCACCTGCGTGCTCGGCCGGAAGCTCCGATCCGCGAAACCCAGCGCGATGTCGTTGTTGTACGCGCAGTCCACGTTCAACCGGTGCGCCTCGGGGACCTGCAGCCGGTCGGTGAACGGCGCCGGAGGGTTGACCTCGTCAGGACACGCATCCTGCGGGTTCTCCACCGGCTCAGGCTGCGCCAACCCCACCATCGGCAGCAACGACACCGCCATAAGCGCCGCGGCCACCGCCGCCACGCCCCGCCACCGGTACCAACCCGCCACACTCGTCTGCTGTGTCATCCTCGGTCCTCCAACTCGCTCACCAGGGCTGCCCGCACATGACCGCGAGACGGGCCGGGAGAAACTCCTGCTCGACGCTCCTAACGCCCGAGCCGCCGATGCGTGACGCCCGATGCCCCCCGAAAGGGGGATTCATGATCCCCTATAGGTGGGATGTCATGGTTCGTCGCTGGCGAGCCCCCAATCACCCTGGTCCTGGCCGGCGGCCCCGTCGATCGAGTACCGGTCGCCGAGCGCCGGCGGCGGCGCCGGGCGGCGCCACGCCACGACCCCGGCGCCGGCGATGGCCACCGCTCCGAGGCCGGCGACCCACGGCGCGGTGGTCAGGCGTCCGGGTGCATCCAGCGCGCGGACGACGCCGACGGCGACCACGACGACCGTCACCGTTCCGACCAGGCACAGCAGCGCACCGAGCACGCGCCGCCCGCGCCCACGCGCCACAATCAACCCCAGCCCACCGAGGACGGCGAGCACCCCCGCCGCGATCCCCCTTGCGGCCAGCGCGATACCCGCCGTGCCCTCGGGCTCGGCCAGGGGCACGCCCCCGACCTCGCGGACCTGTTCGGTCACCACCCAGTTGCCGCTCGTCGCGCCGACCAGGAGCAGCCCGCCGATCACCGCCAGACCGACGGCCAGCGGGGGGAACGTCGTTCCATTCACCGTCACCGCCCGCGGACGGTCGGCCCGGCCATCAGCCGCTCGGCGGCCCGGACAGCGGCGAGCAGCGCCATCGCCTTGTCCTGCGTCTCCGCGTACTCCTGTTCCGGGACGCTGTCGGCGACCACGCCGGCACCGGCCTGCACGTGGGCCCGCCCGCCGGTGAGCACGAGCGTGCGTATCGCGATGCACAGGTCGACGTTGCCGGCGAGGTCGAGGTAGCCGATCCCCCCACCGTAGAGACCCCGCCGCGTGCCCTCCAGCTCGTCGATGATCTCCATCGCGCGGACCTTCGGCGCCCCGGTCAGGGTGCCTGCCGGGAACGTCGCCCGCAGCACGTCCACGGGGCCGACGCCGCGGCGCACCGTGCCGGTCACCCGCGAGGAGATGTGCATGACGTGGCTGTACCGCACGACCTCCATGAAGTCCGCGACGCGCACTGAGGCGGTCTCGCAGACCCGACCGAGGTCGTTGCGGGCGAGGTCGACGAGCATGACGTGCTCGGCCCGCTCCTTCTCGTCGGCGAGCAGGGACCGGCCCAGCTGGATGTCCTCCTCATCGGTCGCCCCTCGCGGCCGCGAACCCGCGATCGGCCAGATCGAGGCGGTGCAGCCCTGCACCCGCACCAGCGCCTCCGGTGAGGAGCCCACGACCTGCAGGTCCCCGTAGTCGAACAGGTACAGGTACGGCGACGGGTTGATGACGCGCAGCACGCGGTAGACGGCGAACGCGTCCACGTCGGTCTCCAGCGAGAACCGCTGGGACGGCACCACCTGGAAGATGTCACCGGCCCGGATGTGCTCCTTCGCGGACTCGACGGCGCCCAGGTACTGCTCCTTGCTCATGTTCGCGGCGGCGTCCGCGACCGAGGTCGCCTCGGGCGGCGCGGCGGGCGGCGCATGGACCTGACCCCCGAGCATCGCGATCAGGCGTTCGGAGTCCACCACCGCCTGGTCGTACTGCCGCCCCGGGTCGTCGCCGACCAGGATGTTGGACACCACGAGCAGGCGCTGGCGCAGATGGTCGAACGCCACCAGCTGTCCGGGGAACATCAGGCGCACGTCGTCCATGCCGAGGTCGTCGACCGTGCCGTCGGGCAGCGCCTCGATGTAGCGCACCACGTCGTAGCCGAGGTAGCCGACCGCACCGGCGAACAGCGGCGGGAGCCCGGCCAGCTCCGGCGCCCGCAGCGTCCCCATCAGCGCCTCCAACGTCGCCAGGGGGTCGCCCGTCTCGGCCGCCTCCCGAGCGGTCGGCGGGGCTGTCCCCTCCAGGCGCACCATGCCCCCGCGGGCGGACATGGTGAGGAATGGCCGCAGACCGATGAACGAGTAGCGCCCCCAGCGCTCGCCGTGCTCGACGGACTCGAGCAGGAAGGTCGGCCCTTCGACGCCGCGGAGCCGGTCGTACACCGCCACCGGTGTCTGCAGGTCGGCGAGCACCTCGCGCCACACCGGCACGACCGCATGGGTGCGGGCGAGGTCGACGACCTCGTCACGCCCCGGCCGATAGGGCGCGGCCGTCACGGGGCGGTGACCGGCTGGTGGAAGCAGCTGCGGGCGCCGGTGTGGCAGGCCCCCGGTCCCTGCTGGTCCACCGCGACCAGCACCACGTCGGCATCGCAGTCGGCGGTCACCGCCACGACCCGCTGGGTGTTCCCGCTGGTCTCGCCCTTGTGCCAGCGCTCACCGCGGCTGCGCGACCAGAAGACGGTCTCGCCGCCGCGCAGGGTCTCGGTGAGCGTGTCCTCGGTCATCCACGCGACCATGAGGACCTCGCCGGTGTCGTGTTGCTGGACGACCGCGGGGATGAGCCCTCGATCGTCGTAGCGCAGACGGGCAGGTTCGCAGACCATGGGTCGCAAGCGTAGCCGTCCCGCAGTCGTGGCGGTCCCGGCCCGGCCTACCGTCCGCCGCGGCTCGGATGGGTGACCCCGGGGCCGGACGCGTCGGAAGCGCTGGCGGCAGTGGCGCCGTGGGACGCAAGGACCTCGCCGCGGACGGGGGCCAGCCCCGCCCCGCGGAAGCCCAGGACCGCCGCCGCGTGCTCCGACAGGTCGATCACGCGCCCGTCGATGTACGGACCCCGGTCGTTGATGCGGACCGTCACCTGCGCCCCGTTGTGCAGGTTCGTCACGCGCACGTTCGTGTTGCAGGGCAGGCTGGGGTGGGCGGCGGTGCGGGCCCCCGGGTCGAAGGGCTCCCCGCATGCCGTGGTCCGTCCGGCGAACGCCCCGCCGTACCAGCTGGCCTGCCCTTCGAACGCCCCGACCACCACAGGGGACGGCGGTGGCGGCGGTGGCGGCTCGGGACGCGGGGCGCCCTGCAGCGCCGCCGCCACCTGCTGGACCACGAGGTCCTCGACCGCCTCGGATCCCCCGACGGTGACGGCGCCGGAGAGGCGGTCGCGGTGGTCGCGCAGCCACTGGTCCGTGCCCGGGTTCAGGGCTTCCCCGGGAACCAGGAGGACCAGGCCCTCGACCACCGCGGCGAGGGGCGCCGCGACCAGCGCGTCGGGGAACGCCTCCCCCGAGGCCATGACCAGGGGGCCCGCCCCGTCGGGCATGCGGTCCAGCGCCCGTTCGGCGAAGGCCGCCGAGGTGAGGTACCGGGACCGGCCCGCGACGCGCTCGACGGGGTAGCCCACGTCGCGCAGACGGCGCTCCACGGCGGGTGACAGAGATCCGGTACCGCCCGCGATCAGCACGCGCGTGGCGCCGAGGTCGCGAAGGCCGCGTTCGACGTCCGGTGACAGGCGATCGAACCGGGTCAGAAGGACCGGGATGCGATCCGGGCCACCGGCCAGCGCTCCCGCCGCCAGGGCGTCGGGCCAGGAGCGGTCCGCCACCGGATGCCGGCCGGGCGCCACCACGACCTCCCCGGTCATCGACGCACCGGCCGCGACCGCGGCCCGCCGGGCGGTCGCGTAGCGGTGCTCGCCTGCGAGCCGGGTGACGTCCTGCCCCGCGTCCGCCAGCTGCGCGGCGACGGCGGAGGACACGGCGTGCTCTCCTCCGACGACCCAGACCTTCGTGACCCCGAGCCGCCCGAGCTCGGCTGCCACGGCTGCCGGCAGCCGGTCGCGCGCGGTGAGCAGGATCGGTCCCTCGACGCGGGCGGCCAGGGCCGTCGAGGCGACCGCGTCGGCAAACGTGTCGGCGGTGGCCAGCACGGCCTGGTCGGCCGTCTCCCAGTACGTCTGAGAGACGGCCACCGCGGTCGCGATCCGATCATGCCCCTGGGTGCGCTGCACGGTCTGCGCAGCGGCGGAGACGATCAGCATGCCCGTGAGGGCCACACCAGCCGCGAGCACGGCAGCGTGACGAAGCACGAGGGACCCTTCCGAGTGGGTGATGGCCGAGGAGCGGTGACTGGGCCAGGGTTCACTCTGCCCAGACGCTCGGCCGGCGAACCATCCGGCGCCCGTCTGCCGGCGCGGATCAGCGCCGGACGGGAAGCCCGGCGGCGGCCATCGCGTCCTTGACCTCGTGGATGCGCACCTCGCCGAAGTGGAAGATCGACGCGGCGAGGACCGCCGAGGCATGTCCGTCGCGCACGCCGGCCACCATGTCGGCCGCGCTGCCCACCCCGCCCGAGGCGACGATGGGCACGTTCACGACAGCGGTCACGACCCGGAGCTGCTCGAGGTCGAACCCTGCTCTGGTCCCGTCGCGATCGATCGAGTTCAGCACGAGCTCCCCCGCTCCCCGCTGCTCGCACTCGACGGCCCACTCCACCAGGTCCCGCCCCGTCGGCGTGCGCCCACCATGGATGAAGACCTCCCACCCGGTCGCCGGCGGCGGCCGGCGCCGGGCATCGATGGACGCGACGACGCACTGGCTGCCGAACGCGTCGGCGGCTTCGCTCAACACCTCCGGGCGCTGCGGGGCGGCCGTGTTGAACGACACCTTGTCCGCTCCTGCCCGCAGGAGCCGGCGGGCGTCGTCGACGGTGCGGACCCCACCGCCCACCGTCAAGGGGATGAACACCTGCTCAGCCGTCGCAGCGACGACGTCGTAGATGGTCTCCCGCCGGTCCGACGAGGCGGTGATGTCGTAGAACACGAGCTCGTCGGCCCCTTCGGCGTCGTAGGCCCGAGCGAGCTCGACCGGGTCGCCGGCGTCCCGGAGCTCCACGAACTGGATGCCCTTCACCACCCGGCCGCCGTGCACGTCGAGGCATGGGACCACCCGCGCGGCCAAGGTCATCCCCGTTGCCCCCGCACGGCGGCCAGGGCGTCTTCGAGCGTGAACCGGTCGGCGTAGAGGGCTTTGCCGACGATCACCGCGTCGACACGCTCGTGCGCGTCGGCCAGGACCTGGAGGTCGTCGAGGCTCGACACCCCGCCGCTGGCGGTCACCCGCGCCGAGGTCGCCTCGGCCACCTCGGCCAGGCGGGCCACGTTCGGGCCCGTGAGCATCCCGTCACGGGCGATGTCGGTGAACACGAACCGCGAGACGCCCATGACCGTGAAGGTGTGCAGCGCGTCGAAGAGGTTGCCCGACTCGGTGGTCCACCCCCGTGCCTTCAGCGTCGTGCCGTCTGCGTCCAGGCCCACCGCGACCCGGTCACCGTGCTCGGCGACGGCGGCCGCCACGAACGAGGGCTCCTCCAGCGCCATGGTCCCGATGATCACGCGGCTGGCGCCGTAGCGGATCGAGTCGTCCAGGTCCGCCATGGAGCGGATCCCACCGGAGGCCTGCACGGGGACCCCGGTCGCCTCCACGATCCGGGCGATCAGGTGGCGGTTGCGCGGGTCGCCGTGGAAGGCGGCGTCGAGGTCGACGACGTGCAACCACTCCGCGCCGGCCTGGACCCAGCGCATCGCCGCGGCGACGGGGTCGGCGTCGTAGACGGTGGTGGAGTCCTCGCGGCCTTGGACCAACCGCACCGCCCGACCGTCCTGGATGTCCACGGCCGGGTACAGGGTGAAGCTCACGAACGGATCCTTTCGGGGCGTGCAGCGCGGGTCATGCGGTGCGGTCCCGGCGCTCGATGCCGCCGACCCAGTTGGTCAGGAGTGCGGCGCCCACCATGCTGGACTTCTCGGGGTGGAACTGGGTCGCCACCACGCTGTCCACCCGCACGATCGCCGCGAGGGCCACCCCATAGGTGGTGGTGGCGACCACATGCTCGTCGACCGCCTCGGAGTAGTAGGAGTGCACGAAGTAGGCGTGGGCCCCAGCCAAGCCCTCCATCAGGGGGTCGACCCGTGCGGGCTCGAGTGTGTTCCAGCCCATGTGCGGCACGATCACGTCATCCGGCAGCCGGCGCACCGTCCCGGGCAACAGCCCCAGGCCGGCGACGTCGGGGTCCTCGTCGCTGCCCTCGTAGAGGATCTGCATGCCGACGCACACGCCGAGCAGTGGGCGGCTGTCCGCGACCCAGTCCCGGGCCAGGGTCTCCAGGCCCTCCTGCCGGAAGCGGCGGACACACTGGCCGAAGCGGCCCACGCCGGGCACCACAAGGGCGTCGGCTGCGAGAGCCGCCTCGGCCGAGTCCGTCACGAACGCGTCCCCGCCGGCACGGACCAGCGCCTTCTCCATCGAGTGCAGGTTGCCCGCGCGGTAGTCGAGCACCGCGATCCGCGGACGCCTCACAGCACACCCTTGGTCGAGGGCACCGCCCCGCCCTCGCCGTGGGGTCTGGCGACCGCTCGGCGCAGCGCGACGGCGACCCCCTTGAAGACCGCCTCCTGGATGTGATGGCTGCCCTCACCGGCGAGCTTCGCGACGTGGAGGGTGATCGCCGCGTTGGCGACGAGCGCCTCGAAGAAGTGCTTGGTCAGCGTGGTCTCGTAGGTCCCGACCAGCTCGACGGGGGTGTCGGCGTCATAGACCAGGTAGGGGCGGCCGGAGAGGTCCACGGCGACGCGCACGAGTGCCTCGTCGATCGGCACGGTCGCGTCGCCGAAGCGCTCGACGCCGGCCTTGTCGTCCAGGGCGTGCGCGAGCGCCTGCCCGAGGGCGATGCCGGTGTCCTCCACGGTGTGGTGGGCGTCGACCTCGAGGTCCCCGTCCGTGCGCACCACCAGGTCGAAGCGGGCATGGCGGCCGAGCTGGTCGAGCATGTGGTCGAAGAAGGGCACGCCGGTGGCCGCCTGGACCTGCCCCGTCCCGTCCAGCTCCAGGCGGACGTGCACCGTCGTCTCCTTGGTCTCGCGCGTGACCTCGCCGGTCCTAGACATCGAGGGACTCCTTCGTCGCCGTGAGGAACGCGTCGTTCTCCTCGGGTGTCCCGACGGTCACCCGCAGGCAGCCCGCGAGCCGCGGATGGCGCGAGAAGTCGCGGACGAGCACCCCGCGGGCCAGGAGCCGGTCGAACAGGTCGTCGACCTCCGTGCGCAGCAGCAGGAAGTTCGCGTCCGACGCGAAGACGTGCACGCCGAGGTCGGTGAGGGCGCGGCGCATCCGGTCGCGCTCGGCCACGATCGTCGGGATGTGCGCGGTGACCTCGGCCGCCAGGTCGACGGCCACCAGACCGGCCTCCTGGGTCATCACGTCCAGGTGGTAGGGCAGGCGGACCTTGCGCAGGTCGTCGACCACCCAGTCCGGGCCGAGGAGGTAGCCGAGGCGCACCCCGGCCATGCGCCACGCCTTGGAGAACGTGCGGACCACCACGACGCGCTCGCAGTCGCCGATCAACGAGGTCGCCGACGCCGTCGATGCGGCATCGGCGAACTCCATGTACGCCTCGTCCACGACCACCAGCGCCCTGCCCGCCTGGTGCACCGCCCGCACCACCGCAGGTGGCACGGACAGGCCGGTGGGGTTGTTGGGGCTGGCCAGGACCACGAGGTCGGGGTCGAACCGGGTCACCGCCTCCGTGGCGATCGCCGCGGTCAGCCGGAAGTCCTCGTCGAGGTCGCCCTCGACGTGGCCCGTGGCGGTCGTCCGCGCGATCTCCGGATACATCGAGTACGTCGGCCGGAAGGTGAGCATGCGCCGCCCCGGACCCCCGTACGCCTGGAACAGCTGGGCCAGCACCTCGTTGGAGCCGTTGGCGGCCCAGACCTGCTCGGGCGGCAGCCCGAAGCGCCCGGCGAGGGCGAGGCGCAGGGCCCAGGCCCGGCGGTCGGGGTAGCGGTGCATCTCCAGGGCCGCCACCCGCTTCGCCAGGTGCTCGGTGAAGGAGGCCGGCGGCGGCCAGGGGGTCTCGTTGACGTTGAGGCGGACCGGGACGTCGAGCTGCGGCGCGCCGTAGGGCTCGACGGCCACGAGGTCGTCGCGGACCGGCAGGCGGGCCATCACCGGCCCTCGAGCCGGATGCGCACCGCCCTGGCGTGGGCGGGCAGGTCCTCGGCCGCGCCGAGGGCGTCGACCACCGGGGCGAACGCCGCGAGGGTCTCGGCGTCGTAGGACACCCAGTTGATCGGCACGAGGAAGTCGTCGGTGCGAAGGCCTCCCGCGAAACGCGCCGTCCCACCGGTCGGCAGGGTGTGGTTCGGGCCGGCGGCGTAGTCGCCGAGCGACACCGGTGTGTGCGCCCCGACGAAGATGGCGCCGGCCGCACGGACACGGTCGGCGACCGAGTGTGCGTCGAGCGTCTGGACCTCCAGGTGCTCGGCGGCGAACGCGTCGGCGACGGCGACGGCGTGCTCGAGGTTGTCGACGAGCACGGCAGCGCCCTGCCCGATCAGGGCGGTGCGGATGCGCTCGGCGTGCCGGGTGGCGGCCACCTCGACGGCAAGGGCGTCGATGACCCGCTCCACCAGGCCCGGGTCGGGGGTGATGAGGATCGCCACGGCCAGAGGGTCGTGCTCGGCTTGGGCGACCAGGTCCGCGGCGACATGGCGGGGATCGGCGCTGTGGTCGGCGATGATCGCCACCTCGGTCGTGCCCGCGAGCAGGTCGATCCCGCAGGCCCCGGCGGCGGCGACCTGCTGCTTGGCCTCGGCCACGTAGGCGTTGCCCGGCCCGACGACCTTGTCGCACCGCGGCACGCTGGCCGTCCCGTACGCCATCGCCGCGACCGCCTGCGCCCCGCCGAGCGCGAAGACGCGGTCGGCGCCGCCGGCGATCTCGGCCGCCGCCAGGATGGCGGCGGGGATGCGTCCGTCCGCGTCGGGCGGGGACGCCAGCACGACCTCGTCAACACCCGCCACGCGCGCCGGCACGATCGTCATGACCGCGGTGGACACCAGGGGTGCCAGGCCCCCCGGCACGTAGGCCCCCACCCGGCGGAGCGGGCTGTGGCGCACACCCATCACCGCCCCGTCCCGGCGATCGGACCAGTCCGCCGGCCGGGCACGCTCGTGGAACCAGCGCACCTGGTCGGTGGCGCGCTCCAGGGCCGACCGCAGTGCCGGGTCGAGGGCGTCGACCGCCGACTTGCACGCGTCGCGGCTGACCTCCGCCACGGGTCCGGAGTAGCCGTCGAGCTCGCCGGTGAGACGCCGCAGGGCGGCGTCGCCCTCCTCGTGGACCGCTGCGAGGATGTCGGCGACGGTCGCCCGCACCTTCGCGGGCGCTCCGCCGGCGGCGCGCCACCGCTCCGCCGGGTACGGGCGGCCCCCGCGCAGGTCATGAACGCTGATCATGGGGCCGACTCTACCGACGCCCCGCTCACCGGGCGAAGCCGGCGGAGACATTACCCCGCCGCGCACATAGGGTAGGTCGCGATGGAGCTGCCCCTGTTTCCGCTGCATCTCGTCCTGTTCCCAGGGCGGCCTCTGCCCCTCCACATCTTCGAGCAGCGCTACCGCACCATGCTCGACGACTGCATGAAGGACGACCGGCGCTTCGGCGTGGTCGCGATCAAGGCGGGACAGGCCGAGGGGGGCTGCGCGGAGATCTTCGAGGTCGGCACCATCGCCCAGATCGAGTCGGTGACGCCCTTGCCCGACGGACGCTCCGACGTCATCACCCGTGGCACGCGGCGCTTCCGCGTCGACGGGCTCGTGCCCGGCACGCCCTACATGAAGGGCGCGGTCGAGCTGCTCGACGAGCAGTGCAGCGATCCCGACGACCACGTGCACGCCGCCCAGCTGCGGGAGCTGCTCGTCCCCTACCTCGCCGGTCTGGGCGCCCCCGAGGAGCTGCTGGCGCGTCTGCCATCCGAGCCCAACGAGCTCGCCTACCTGGCAGCGGCGGCGCTGCAGACCGAGGTGCCGGAGCAGCAGCGCCTCCTGGAGCTGGACTCGACCAGCACCCTCCTGGCGGCGACGCTGCAGACGCTGCGCCGGGAGGTCTGCCTGATGCGCCACTTCGGGACGGTCGGCTCGTTGCGGCCCCCGGACCCGAACGGCGCCCAGCTGAACTAGCATGCGGGCCATGCTCGCCACCATCCCCTCCCCGTCCTCCAACGCCTTGGAGCTCGGGCCGCTGACCGTGCACTACTACGGGTTGGCAATCGCCCTCGGGATGGTCCTCGCCGTGACGGTGGTACGCCGGCGCTACCGCGCAGCCGGCGGCGACCCCGACCTGGCGGACCGCACCGCGGTGTGGGCCATCCTGGCCGGCCTGGTCGGCGCCCGGATGGGCTACGTCTCGACCAACCTCGACCGCTTCTTCCCGGATCGGCCGGCGGCCGTGCTGTTCGTCTGGGAGGGCGGCCTGGCGTTCTTCGGCGGGCTCACCCTCGGTGCTCTGGCGGCCCTGTGGTACCTGCGCCGCAACGGGGCCCTGTCGCCGACCTTCATCGATGCGGCAGCCCCCGCGATCCCCCTGGCCCACGCCGTCGGACGGTGGGGCAACTACTTCAACCAGGAGCTGTACGGCACGCGCACCGACCTGCCGTGGGGACTGGAGATCGACCGCGAGCCCGGCCCGGTACATCCCACGTTCCTCTACGAGTCCCTCGCCAACCTCCTGCTGATGGGCATCCTGGTGCTGCTCGGCCGTTCCGGGCGACTGGCCCGCGGCTCACTCATCTTCGTCTACCTCATCGGCTACGGCACCGTGCGGTTCCTGCTGGAGCTGATCCGCACCGACACCGAGTTCCGGCTGCTCGGCATCAGCCGCAACGGCTACGTCGCCATGCTGGTGGTCACCCTCGGAGTGGCCGGTCTGGTGTGGTGGAACCGGCGCCGGCCGGTCGCGGAGCACGACCCCCAGTCCGAGGCGGCCGCGGTCGACGAGTGAGCGTGCGGGTCGGCCACGATCAGGAGAAGGGGGTCTGGGGCCGCGTCCACGGCCGGCCGTCGACCTCGACGTCGACCTTCTCGTTGTAGAAGGCAACCAGCCCCTCGATCCCGCGCACCTCGGCGTGCACCTCGTCGTAGGCCCACGCGACGTTCTCGAGCCGCTCCCCGCCGGCCTCGGCGGTGTAGTAGCGGCTGGTCGTCCCCTTGTACGGGCAGGACGTCTGGAGGTCGCTGCGCTGCAGCGCGTCCACGCGCACGTCGTCGTGCGGCAGGTAGAACCGGGGAGGCAGACCCGTCTCGAACAGCAGGGTCGGCCGGGTGCTGTCCGCCACCACCTCGCCGCCGACTCGCACGACGACGTGCCGGTCGGAGCGGACGACGTCGCAGCGGTGGTAGGGATCCCGCGGATGCACGCCGATCCGCTCGGCTTCCTCCCACCACTCGTCCACCGCGTCCCACTCGAAGGCCAGGTAGCCCGACAGCGGCGGCGCCTGCGGCAGCGGCTCGGGGTAGCTCCACACCGCGTTCTCGCGCTCCTCACCGCCCACCCGGATCGTCCAGTACGACGCGTCCCCTTTGAACGGGCAGTGTGTCGACTGCTCGGTCGCGGCGAGGAGATCGGTGCGCACGTCCTCCTCGGGAAGGTAGTACACGGGCATCAACCCGGTCTCGTGCAGCAGCATCGCGCGGTCGCTTTCGGCGATCCCCTGCCCGCAGACCACGACACGGATGCGTCGTGGCGTCGGCTCGAAGTACAGCACGTGCCCCGGTGTCTCGCAGTCGAAGTTGAACACCCCCGCGGGCGCATACGCGAAGGGTCCGGTCCCTACCATCAATGCCATGCTGACCCCCTGAGCTGATGACCACTGTCGATCCTAGCTGGCGCGCCCACCCCGCGGGTCAGCCGAGGAGGGAGAAGAAGCGGCCCGCGGCGGGGGCGGCAACGGTCCCGCCGAACCCCCCGCTCTCCACCAGTACCGCCACCGCCAGGTCGCCGCGGTACGCGATGAACCAGGCGTGGGTGGCCGTGCCGCTGCCGAACTCCGCCGTCCCGGTCTTGCCGGCGACCGGTGCCCCGGGCACCTGCGCGGCGGTGCCGGTGCCGGTGCCGTCGGCGACGGCGTGCCGCATCAGGTCCTCCAGCTGCGCGTGCACACGCGCGGACAGCGGCTCGCCGCCCGGCGTCGCCTCGGCGTCGTCCAGGATGCGCGGCGAATCCCAGCGGCCTCGGGCCACGGCGGCAGCGACGCTGGCCATGTGCAGCGGGGTGGCCTCCACCCGGCCCTGGCCGATCGACGCGGCGACGTGCTCCACGGGGTCGGCCGGCTCCGGGAAGCGCGAGCTGGCGACGGGCACGCCGATGTCGTAGTCGATGCCGAAGCCGAACCGGCGGGCGATGGCTTCCAGCGCCCCGGCGGGCAGCTGGTCTGCCGCGTCAACGAAGGCGGTGTTGCAGGACTCGGCGAAGGCCTCCCGGAAGCTGATCGGCCCGAGGACGGCGAACCCGGCATTGCGGAAGCTGCGCCCGCCGATGCTGGTGGTCCCCGGGCACCCCACGGTGGCGGTGGGGTCGAGCCCCTGCTCCAGCAGGGCCGCGGTCGTCACCACCTTGAACGTCGAACCGGGGGGATAGCGCCCGGACAGCGCACGGTTGAACCCGCCCGGCGGCGTGTTCACCACGGCGCGGACCTCGCCGGTCGGGACATCCACGGCCACGAGCGCCGCGGGATCGCCGATGGGGGCCAGCGCGGCCTGTCCCGCCTCCTGGACGCCAGGGTCAAGGGTCGTGCGCACCTGGCCGGGCTCGGTGGCGGCGAAGGCGTGCAGGACCGTGACCACCTCCCCGTCGGCGCTGACGACGCGGACCTCACCGCCTGGGGCCCCGGCGAGGCGCGACTCCAGGGACCGCTGCATCCCCGACTGACCGACCACGTCGCTGGCCTGGTAGGGCACCCCGAGCTCGGTGAGCTGCTCCTCGGTCACTGCCCCGACCGAGCCCGCCAGCTCGGCGAAGGGCCCATCGCCCAGGACGGTGCCGTCGCGGTCCACGAGGGCTGCCCGCACGGGCCACGCGCGGACCCGACCCAGTCGCTGCCCCGCGTCGAGCTCGGGGTGCAGGGCATGCGGCCCCCACGCGACAGCCCAGTCCGACTCGCCGGGCTGCAGGCCGACCGCACCCTCGTAGCGCCACTCCCCCAGCCCGGAGAGCGTGAGCGTCACCGTGTAGGACGCGAGGGCATCGGTCGGCCCGGGGGCGTCGAAGACCACGTCGGTGAGGGTCACCTCCGCGTCGGCGACGTGCAGCGTCTCCCACGCCTGCGCGTGCGCGGCGCCGGCACCGCCGTCGGGATCGGCCACCACGGCGTCGAGGCCCTCCCAGTCGCCGGTCTCCCAGGCAGCGGCGAACTGCTCGGCGGTGGAGATCGCCGCCAGCCGGACCTGACGGGCCCGCTCCGCGCGCTGGGCCGCGAAGAGACCCGCGGTTACCGCCAGCGCCACCGCGGTTCCGGCCACGACCGCAATCGTCAGCCACCGCCGCACGGGCGCTCCTCACACATAGGTCGGGACGGTCGACCGACCCGTTCGCTCCTCACCACCGTAGCGCGCATCCGTCCTATTTCCGGACGAGTGGCGCATCGCCCAAAGGATCAGCAGGCCCCATGGGATCAGGAGACGCTGTCGGACCCGAGCAGCATCTTCAGCTCGGCGTACAACCCCGGGCTGCGCGAGACGTAGAGGTCGGAGGGCAGGCGCAGCGTGGTCCCGTCGCCGTTGGCGCCCGCCAGCCGCAGGTGCACCTGCACGACCCCCGGGTGGCCGCCGAGGACGTCCTTCAGGCGCTCGACGACCTCGGCCGTGCACTGCTGCGGGGCCACGGTCAGCCGCAGCGGTGACGACGTCGCGTCGGACAGATCCGGGGCGTGCACGTCGGCGGCGATCACCTTGGGGGTGTCGCCGTCGTCCAGACGACCCTTGACGCAGAGCACGGTGTCCTCCGTCAGGATGTCCTGCGCCGCCTGGTACACCTGCGGGAAGAAGATCGCCTCGATCCCGCCCTGGAGATCCTCGATCGTGCCGACGACGTAGGGCTCCCCGCGGCGGGTGAACTTCTTGGTGATGCCGGTCAGGATCCCCGCGACGGCGACGGTCCCCGACGCACCCTGCTCCAGCAGGCGTGCGATCGGCGCGGTCGACAGCGTCGCCAGCAGGCGCTCGAGCCCCAGGAGGGGATGGTCGGAGACGTACAGCCCGAGCATCTCGCGTTCGGCCGCCAGCTTCTCCTTGCGCTCGAACTCCCCGTCGGGGATCGACACCGCCTCCACCAGTTCCGCGGTGCCCGCGGTCTCGCCGAACAACGAGAACTGCCCTTCGGCCTCAGCCCGCTTGCGGGCGATCGCCTGCTCGGTGATGGCCTCGAACACGGCCAGCAGACCCTTGCGGGTATGGCCGAGCGACTCGAACGCCCCTGCTTTGATGAGCGACTCGATCGTGCGCCGGTTCAGGACTCCCGCATCCACCTTGGCGCAGAAGTCGGCGAAGTCGGCGAATCGGCCCTTGGCGTGCCGGGACGCCACGATCGACTCCACGACCGCCTCGCCCACGTTGCGCACTGCGGACAACCCGAAGCGCACCTGGGGAACCGCCGTGTCGGGCGATGGCGTGAAGTCCAGGTCGGACTCGTTGACATCGGGGGCCAGGACGGTCATCCCCATCATGCGGCAGGAGTGCAGGTACAGGGGCAGGCGGTCCTTGTTGCTCTTGACGCTGGTGAGCAGCGCCGCCATGTACTCGACCGGGTAGTGGGCCTTCAGCCATGCCGTCTGGTAGCTGACGAGCCCGTAGCCGGCCGAGTGCGACTTGTTGAAGGCGTAGTCGGCGAAGCCCTCGATCAGGTCCCAGAGGTCGGTGGCGAGCTTGCTGGTGTAGCTGTTGGCGACGCAGCCGTCGACGAACTTCGACTTCTGCGCGTCCATCTCGTCTTGCTTCTTCTTGCCGATGGCGCGCCGCAGGAGGTCGGCCTGGCCCAGGCTGAACCCCCCGAGCTGCTGGGCGATCTTCAGGACCTGCTCCTGGTAGACCAGCAGCCCGTAGCTGTCTGCCAGGATGTCGGCGAGGTCGGGATGGGGTACCTCGACCTTCGACCGTCCGTGCTTGCGCTCGGCGTACTCGCTGTGCAGACCCGCTGACATCGGCCCCGGGCGGTAGAGCGCCAGCAGGGCGATGATGTCGTCGAAGCAGTCGGGGCGCAGGTGGCGGCACAGCGACTTCATGCCGGCCGAGTCGAGCTGGAACACCCCGTCGGTGTCGCCGTCGGCCAGCATCGTGTACGTCGCGGCGTCGTCGAGGGCGATGTCCTCGATCACGACGTCCCGCCCGGTGTTGACGGCGATGTGGCGCAGGCAGTCGCTGATCACGGTGAGGTTGCGCAGGCCGAGGAAGTCCATCTTCAGCAGGCCGATGTCCTCGACCATGCCGCCGTCGTACTGCGTGACGATCTCCCCGTCGGACTCCAGCCGCAGGATCGGCGTGTACTCGGTGATGGCGTCGGGGGCGATCACCACCCCCGCGGCGTGGATCGAGTGCTGGCGCCGCAGCCCTTCGAGGCTGAGCGCGGTGTCGAGCACCTTGGCGGCGTCCGGTTCGTTCTCCCACGCCCCGCGCAGCTCGGCGGACAGCTTGCGGGCCTCGGCCAGCGGCTTGTCCTTGCCCATCACCGGCGGAGGCATCATCTTCGTCAGGCGGTCGCCGAAACCGAACGGGTAGCCGAGGACCCGTGCCGAGTCGCGGATCGCCTGCTTGGCCTTGATGGTCGAGAACGTGACGATCTGCGCGACCTTGTCGTCGCCGTACTTCTCCGTGGTGTAGCGGATCATCTCCCCGCGCCGGCGCTCGTCGAAGTCCATGTCGATGTCGGGCATCGACACCCGCTCGGGGTTCAGGAACCGCTCGAAGATGAGCCCGTAGCGGATGGGATCGAGGTCGGTGATGCCGGTGCAGTACGCCACCAGGCAGCCGGCCGCCGAGCCGCGCCCGGGACCGACGCGGATGCCGACCGCCCGGGCGTGGTCGCAGAGGTCGGCCACGATCAGGAAGTAGCCGGGGAAGCCCATCTGCTCGATGACGGCGAGCTCGGTCTCGAGCCGCTCCCGGACGTCGTCGCGCAGCGGGACGCCGTAGCGGCGCTCCGCGCCCTCGTAGACCTTGCGGCGCAGGTACTCCGCCTCGGTCATCCCGTCCGGACAGCTGAAGGCGGGCAGATGGTGACCGCCGAAGGTGAGCTCGACGGCGCAGCGCTGCCCGATCTCCAGCGTGTTGCGCCAGGTCTCGGGGTGCTCCGGGAAGAGGGCGTGCATCTCCTCGGGCGCCTTGACGTAGAACTGGTCGCCCTTGAACTGGAAGCGGTCGGGGTCGTCCTTCTTGGACCCGGTCTGGATGCAGAGCAGCGCGTCGTGCGCCTCGGCGTCGCCCTGGTCGGTGTAGTGGCTGTCGTTGGTGGCGACCAGCCCGATGCCGAGATCCCGGGCGATCTCGACCAGGAGCGGGTTGTTCGCCCGCTGCTCGGGGATGGTGGTGTGGTCCTGCAGCTCGACGAAGTAGCTGTCCTGACCGAAGATGTCGCGGTGCCGGGCTGCGGCCGCGACCGCCCCGTCGCGGTCGTCGGCGAGCAGCAGCTGGTTGACCTCGCCGCCGAGGCATCCCGACAGGCAGATGAGGCCCTCGGCGTACTCCGCCAACAGCTCGGCGTCGGCACGCGGCTTGTACCAGTAGCCCTCCAGGTAGGCCCGCGAGACGAGCTTCATGAGGTTGCGGTACCCCTGCTGGTTCTCGGCGAGCAGGGTCAGGTGGTGGTAGGGCTCGGCACGCGGGTTCGGTGCCCCGTCAGCGCCGGCGCCCCGTCGGCCGCCCTTGGCGAACCGGCTGTCGGGCGCGACGTACACCTCGCACCCGATGATGGGCTTCACCCCGTGGCGGAGGCCGGCCTTGTAGAAGTCGACCGCACCGAACATGTTGCCGTGATCGGTCATCGCGATCGCGGGCATCCCCAGCTCGGCGACCCGTCCCATGAGCGCGTCGATACGGCTGGCCCCGTCGAGCATCGAGTACTCGGTGTGGGTGTGCAGGTGTACGAACGAATCGCTCACCGGTGACGCAACGCTCCTGCATGGTCGGTGGTCTCGTCACCGCAGGCAAGCACACCGACCCGTGAATCACAAGGGTGGAAGTCGCTGCGGGAAGTCGCGGGGAAGCGGCGGGGAAGGGCGGCCAGTCTACCCCCCTGGACCCGGGCGGGGGGCGGTCCCCGCGAGTCGGCGCAGCGTCTCCCGCGCGGCGACGAGGTCCGCGGGCAGGGGCTCGTCGACCGCCACGCGCGCGCCGGTCACCGGATGCACGAACGCCAGGCGACGGGCATGCAGGGCGGGACGGTCCAGCCCCAGCTCGGCGGCCAGCGCGGGGGACGCGCCGTAGAGGCGATCCCCGCAGACCGGGTGGCCGACCGCCGTGAGATGCACGCGGACCTGGTGGGTGCGACCGGTCTCCAATCGCACCGTGAGCACCGCCGCCCGGCCGAGGTCCTCGTCGAGGTCGTAGTGGCTGATCGCCCGCCGGCCGGAGGGGTCGACGGCGAAGCGGGTGCGACGCGCGGTCGAACGCGCGATGGGCGCGTCGATGGTGGCCCGTGGCGGGCTCGGCACCCCCGCGACCAGCGCGGTGTAGACCCGCTCGACGTCGTGGGACCGGAAGCGGGCGGTGAGACCCTCGTGCGCCGCCAGGGTGCTGGCCACGACGAGCAGTCCCGAGGTGCCGCGGTCCAACCGGTGGACGATGCCGGGCCGCCCGGTCGGGCAGGCGGCGGCATGCGGGCCGCACGGGTCGGCCAGCGGTACGCCCATGGCGGTGAGGCCGTCCACCATGCTGCCCGTGCTCGGGTCTGTGCCGGCCCCGGCATGGACCACCAGGCCCGCGGGCTTCGCCACGACGAGCAGGTGCTCGTCCTGATAGCGCACGGGGATGGCGTCGGGCATCGGCGACGGCGCCTGCTCCGCGGCCGTCACCCGGACGCGCTGGCCGGTCCGGAGCCGCTGCGACTTGGTGATCGCGACACCGTCGACCGTGACGTCACCGGCGTCCAGGCGGGACTGCGCCCGCCCCCGGGTCTCGCCCAACCAGGCCGCCAGGGCCACGTCCGCGCGCCGGCCGTCCTCAGCGGCGTCCACGACCTGATCGAGCAGACGCTCCTGACCGCGGTCGCTGCGATTCACGGCTTCCGGTCTGGGGACTCCGGTCGCACCGACTGGTGCGTCGCGCGGGCGGCCGCGGCAGCGCGCTCCTCCCGGTCGACGATGGTGAGCAGCACCGCGATGCCCACCGCTCCAACGACGATGCCGATGTCCGCCACGTTGAACACGGGCCACCAGCCGATGTCGAGGAAGTCGACGACGTGGCCGGAGGGAAAGCCCGGTGGGCGCAGCAGCCGGTCGGTGACGTTGCCGAGGGCCCCGCCGGTGACCAACCCGTACACGGCAGCCAGGGAGAGACGGTCGGTCCGCGGGAGCGCGCGCACCACCAGGACGACCACGAGGATGGTGACGACCAGGAACAGCGCGGGGAACGCTGGGATCCCGAACGCGCCGCCCGGATTGCGGACCAGCCGCAGATCGAGCGGACCCACGGAGGTGCCGGGCACCCCCGTCGCGGGCAGCTGGGCGACGGCCAGCACCTTGGTGGCCTGGTCGAGCAGCAGCCAGATCACCGCCACGCCGAGCGTCGTCGCGTAGATCAGGCGGCGGGGCAACAGGGGCTTGGCCTCCGGCGCGGGCGACGCCGACGCCGACGCCACAACGGCGGAGCGTCGCGTGGGGACCGCGTCGCCGACGCTGCCGGTGCCTTTCGGACCGCCCTTGTCGGGACGGAAACGTCGCCGTTTCGCCCCCTGCTCGTCCGCCGACCTGGTCGGCTCGGCGGGGGCGTCGGCAGGGCCGTCGTCGGTCGTGTTGGTCTCCATGGCGTTCATCGCCCGCAGTGTAGCGGTGGACGCGGCCATGGCTGGCTGCACCCTCCCGACGACGGAGGCCGCAGGTCGGGCGTTACGATGCCCTGACCCTTTCCGATGCGCAGGAGGACCTGTGGGTTTCGAGCCTGTGGAGCAGCATCCCGACTTCCCGGCGCTGGAACGCCGGGTGCTGGAGCGGTGGCGGGGAGAGAAGATCTTCCAGCAGTCGGTGGATGCCCGCGCGGACGGGCCCCTGTTCCGCTTCTACGAGGGGCCGCCGACCGCCAACGGGCAGCCGGGTGTGCACCACGTCGAGTCGCGGGCCTTCAAGGACCTCTTCCCCCGCTACCGCACCATGAAGGGCTACCGCGTCCCCCGCAGGGGGGGATGGGACTGCCACGGCATCCCGGTGGAGATCGCGGTGGAGAAGGAGCTCGGCTTCACGCGCAAGTCCGACATCGAGGCCTTCGGCGTCGCGGCCTTCAACGCCCGCTGTCGCGCCTCGGTGACCCGCTACGTCGAGGACTGGGAGCGCCTGACGCAACGCATCGGCTTCTGGGTCGACACCGACGACGCCTACTGGACCATGTCCACGCCCTACGTGGAGAGCGTGTGGTGGTCCCTGGCGGAGCTGTGGTCCAAGGGCCTCATCTACGAGGGCCACAAGGTCGTGCCCTACTGCCCCCGGTGCGGCACGGCGCTGTCGGACCACGAGGTCGCGCTCGGCTACGACACGGCGGTCGACCCGTCGGTCTACGTGCGACTGCCGGTGCTCGAGGACAGGCTGGCCGAGGAGGGGGCCGCCCTGCTCGTCTGGACGACCACGCCGTGGACCCTGGTCTCCAACACCGCGGTGGCCATCGGTGCGGACATCGCCTACGTCCTCGCTCGTCGACCGACCGACGACGGTCCGCTCGTGCTGGCAGCCGAACGGGTCACCGAGGTGCTCGGCGAGGACGCCGAGATCATCCGTACGGTGTCCTCCGACGAGCTGTACGCCCTGCACTACCGCGCGCCGTTCGACGACCTCGACGATGAGGTGTCGGACGACTGGCACTACGTCACCGTGGCGGATTTCGTCACCATCGCTGAAGGCACGGGGCTCGTGCACCTCGCCCCGGCCTTCGGGGCCGACGACATGGCGGTCGCCCGTACGGACGGGTTGCCGGTGGTGAACCCTGTCGACCTCGAGGGCTGCTTCGACGCGCGCGTGCCTGCCCTCGCCGGTCAGTTCGTCAAGGCCGCCGACCCGGCGATCATCGAGATGCTGCGCGACCGCGGCCTGTTGGTGCGGTCTGGTGAGTACACGCACACCTACCCGTTCTGCTGGCGCTGCTCCACGCCACTGCTGTACTACGCCAAGCCCTCGTGGTACATCGCCACCACCACGGTCCGCGACCGGCTCCTGGAGGTCAACAGCCAGGTCGACTGGCATCCCCCGCACATCCGCGAGGGGCGCTACGGCGACTGGCTTCGGAACAACGTCGACTGGTCGCTGTCGCGCGAGCGGTACTGGGGCACACCGCTGCCGCTCTGGCGCTGTGAGCAGTGCGACACGGTGACCGCGGTCTCGTCGTTGGCCGATCTCGGGGAGAAGGCGGGGCGCGACGTGGCGGGCCTCGACCCCCACCGCCCCGCCGTCGACGAGATCACGATCGCCTGCCCGGCCTGCAAGGCGACCGCGCACCGTGTTCCCGAGGTGATCGACGCCTGGTACGACTCGGGGTCGATGCCCTTCGCGCAGATGGGCTACCCGCATGTCGAGGGCAGCACCCGGCAGTTCGAGGACGCCTTCCCGGCTGACTTCATCTGCGAGGCCATCGACCAGACCCGCGGATGGTTCTACTCGCTGATGGCCGTCTCCACGCTGCTGTTCGACGCCAACAGCTATCGCACCGTGCTCTGCCTCGGGCACATCGTCGATGCCGAGGGCAAGAAGATGTCGAAGTCGCTCGGCAACGTGCTCGACCCGTGGGAGCTGATCGAGTCGCGCGGCGCCGACGCACTGCGCTGGCTGCTGCTGACCGACGGCTCGCCATGGCTGGCGCGGCGGGTCGGGCCCGAACCGCTCGACGAGGTCACCCGCAAGTTCCTCCTGACGCTCTGGAACACCTACTACTTCTTCGCGACCTACGCGCGCATCGACGGCTGGGAGCCCGCGAGCTCACAAGCCCCACCGGTGGGGGAACGCCAGGTCCTCGACCGGTGGGTGCTGGCCGAGCTCGCCGAGGTCGTCCGCGTGGTGGACCGCAGCCTGGACGGCTTCGATGCCACCACCGCAGGCCGTGCCATCGCCGTGTTCGTGGACGACCTGTCGAACTGGTACGTCCGCCGCAGCCGACAGCGCTTCTGGACCGCCGATGACGTCACCTCTGCCCCGGGAGCCGACAAGGACGCGGCGTTCTCGACCCTGCACGAGTGCCTGGTGACCCTCGCCGCACTGGTCGCGCCGTTCATCCCGTTCCTGGCCGACGAGCTGTACGGCAACCTGGTCGGCGCGGTGGACCCCCACGCGCCGGCGAGCGTCCACCTGCTCGACTTCCCCACGGTCGACGAGCGCGCCGTCGACGACGGCCTGCGCGCCGCGATGGGCGCGGCCCGGCGCACCGTGGAGCTGGGGCGGCGGGCCCGCAACGACGCCAAGGTGGGTCTGCGGCAACCGCTGCGACAGGCATTGGTCACCGTCCCGGCGGACGTGCGCGAGACCTGGCCGACGGTCGCCGGGGTGGTCGCCGATGAGCTGAACGTCAAGCACCTGGGCGTCCCCGACAGCCGAGACGGTCTGGTCACCCACCGCGTGAAGCCGAACTTCCGGGCCCTCGGGCCTGACTTCGGCAAGCGCACCCCGGCCGTTGCGGCCGCCATCGAAGCCGCCGACCCGGCCATCCTGGCGGCCGCACTCGCAGAGACCGGGGAGGCCGAGGTGCTCGTCGACGGCGCCCCTGTCCGCGTCACCGCCGAGCAGGCGCAGGTGCACGAGGAATCCGCCCGGGGCTGGCAGGTCTCCAGCGACGGGCCGTTCAGCATCGCCCTCGATCTCGCCCTCGACGACGAGCTGCGCCGGGAGGGCCTGGCCAGAGAATGGATCCGTGCGTTGAACGATCTGCGCAAGCAGGCCGGACTGGCCTTCGACGACCGAATCGAGTTGGAGGTGGCCGCCGAGGGCGAGCCGGCCGCCGCCCTCGACGAGCATGCTGCGGGCATCGCCAGCGAGGTGCTGGCCGTGTCCCTGCGGCGCGGCACGGCCGAGGGCGGCCAGGCGCTGTCCTTGAGCGGGGGCGCCCAGGTCCGGGTGCGGCTGGCGGTCGCCCGATGAGGCGGCCCCCCCGGCGCGTCGCGCTCGATGTCGTGCTCGTGGGCGTTACGGCCGCAACCGGCGTGGCCGTCGCGCGCCGGGCCTTGGCGCGCATCGAACCGCCGACCAACATCACCGGGGCGCCGGTGCCCCTCGACCGGCCGTTCCGCCCGCGGCTCGGCAGCGCGCCAGACGCCCGCATCCTGCCGCCGCGGTGGGAACCGCTCGGGTTGTCCGCGCTGGCACGGTGGGAACCGGCGCCACCCCGGCGCGCTGTGGCCCGCGCAGCCGCCTACGCCTGGGCTGCGCCGCTGACCGCTGTCGGTCTGCTCGTCGGCGGTCTCGCCGGCGTGCGCCCCCGCGTCCGCGAGGGCGTGCTCCTGTTCGCCGACGCCCGCGGTCCGGCCGGTGCGGTGCTGCGCTCGCGAGGGTTCTCCGCCGGGGCGATCGGCCACGTGGTCGTGGCGCTCAACGACCCGTCACCACGGCTGTTCGCCCACGAGCTCGCGCACGTGCGCCAGGCCGAGCGCCTCGGCCTGGGCCTGGCCCCGCTGTACCTGGGACTGCTCGCGGTGTACGGCTACGCGCGGCATCCGTTGGAGCGAGCGGCCAGGGTCGCGGCGCGCCGCACCGCGGGCGCCCCCTAGCCCCGCGCCCCGCCCTACGACCGCTCGTCTGGCGGCGTCGCCTTCTTCGTGGCCTTCTTGGCGCTCGTCTTCTTGGCCGTGGACTTCTTGGCCGTCTTCTTGGCGCTC
>JBBDQS010000034.1:42001-47401 GCA_040905805.1 Egibacteraceae bacterium
TGGACTTCTTGGCCGTCTTCTTGGCGCTCGTCTTCTTGGCCGTGGACTTCTTGGCGCTCGTCTTCTTGGCCGTGGACTTCTTGGACGTCTTCTTGGCGCTCGCCTTCTTGGCCGGCAGCGGCGCCGGCGGCGGGGGTTCCACCGTCTCGGCAGCCTCGACCGCAGCCGCGTCCTCGGACGTGACGGGTGTCGGCTGCGGCTCGACGGCGGCAGCAGGCACCTCGGGTGCGGGCGCCGCCTTCTTCCCGGTCGCCTTCTTCCCGGTCGCCTTCTTGGCCGCCGACTTCTTCGCGGCCTTCTTCAGCGACAGCCGCTTGCTCAGCGGCGCCACCGGGGTACTCGACGCGGGGGACTCCTCGGCCTCGGCACTGGCCTTCGGCAGCTCCGCCGTGCGGTCCTCGCCCGACACTGCCGCAGGCTCCTCGTCGGCGTCGTCAGCGGTGGCCGGGGAATCAGCAGCAGCAGGGCCGGCCGGCGCGTAGGGGGACGGTGCCGGGCCCTTCGTCGGGGCCATGTCCGTGGTCTCCGCGGTGGGGCGCGGCTGCTCGGCGGGAGGGCTCGGCGACCTGCCCGGGGTGGGCGGCGGAGGCTCCGCCGGAGCACCAGACCAGCTGGCGGGCTGTCCGTCGGAGGCACCTGCCGTCTTCCCGCTCCTGCCCCGGATGATCCCGACCACCAGGAAGACGCCGGCGAGCAGGCACGCCACGATGGACACGTACACCAACGTGAGGTCGTCGTCGGCGACGAACACTCCCACAACCAGGGTCACCGCCCCGATGATCACCAGCAACATGCTCACGACGATCACCGACGCACCACCATCCTGATCCCTTCATTCATGTCCACACGATGCCCTCGACCTGCGTCTCGGCACCATGAACTACGCGGCTCGATCTGAGTACGCCCGCATGCTAGCAGCCTTGGGTGTCAGCGCTCCCGGCCGCTCTCCCGGCGGTGCTCCGGGGGTCCGTTCCCGGTGTGCTCCTGGTGCGCAGGAACAGCGGTGGGCGGCGCTTGCTCGCCCAGGGCGCGCAGCCCTTCGGGCAGTTCGGGCAGCTCGCCGGCCCTGTCGAGCAGGGCGAGCTGCTCGGCGATGACCGAGGCGACCTGCTCCCGGTACTCGCTGCGGAAGCGCGCCAGCTCCTCGACCGCGCGACGGACGTGGTCGAGGACCTCAAGGGCCTGCTGCTCCTCCTCACCGGCCCGCCGATGCGCGTCGGCGATGATCTGCTCGGCCGTGGCCCGCGCCTCGTCGATCGTGGCGTCGGCGGTGCGCTGGGCCGCGACCAGCGTCCGTTGCAGGGTCTGCCCGGACTCCCCCACCTGCTCGGCGCCACGCTCGAGCTCGCTGATACGGTCGCGGAGCCGGTCGCGCTCGCGTGTCAGCTCACCGATGCTCTCGGACACCCGATCCAGGAACTGGTCCACCTCGTCCTGGTCGTAGCCACGGAAGCGCTCCTTGAACACCTGGTTCTCGACGTCCTGTGTGGTGAGGCTCATGGCGTCGACCGCCTTCGCGTCGTCGGCCGGCCGGTGCGTCGCGCCACCGGGGCCGCTAGAACAGCCCGTCGCCCGGCGAGCAGAGCAACGAGCGCAAGATCACGATGCCGAAGAAGAGGATCAAGGGCGAGAGGTCCAAGGCGCCGGCGCCGATGCGGACCGGCGGGATGAGGCCTCGCAGGGGGTTCAGCAGGGGGTCGGTGACCGCCCGCACCGCACGGGCGACAGGTTCGATCGGTTCCGGCAGGCGCGGGACCCAGGACAGGATGATCCGGATGAGCAGGATGACGTAGTAGAGGTCGAGGGAGATACAGACAACCCTCATGATCAGATTCGTGTCTGTTTCCATGTCCTCCTCAAGCCTGGTTGAAGAACCCGCGCTCCGTCAGGCGGCGGCGTTCCTCGGTCGACACGTCTGTGCCGAGCGGTGTGAGCAGGAAGACCCGGTCGCCGACCCGCTCGATGCGTCCGTCGAGACCGTAGATCAGCCCGGACGCGAAGTCGAGCAGGCGCTTGGCGGTGGGCTCGCTCGCGCCGGCCAGGTTCATGATCACCGGGATCCCATTGCGGAACCGGTCGCCGACCTCCTCGACGTCGTTGAAGGTCGTCGGATCGGTGAGGTGGACCTTGCTGCTCGGCACCGGCTGGACCGGCGAGCGCCCCGGGGGTTCGGGCGCGAGCTCGGGCCGGCTCGGGGCGATGCGCCGCACGTTCGAGGGCTCGGGCCGCGCCACGGGCTCGCTGAGCCGTGCAGGCGCCGGTTCCTCGGGCAGGTCGGCGTACTCCTCGTCGTACTCCTCGATCAATCCGAGGTAGGACCCGATCCGTTTCCACACTGTCGCCATGTCTGCTCTCTTTCGCTTCCTAGGTCACGCCGTCTTTCCGCGTGGATCGAACACCGGGACGAACACGAGGACCGAAGACGGCCTCGCCGATGCGCACGATCGTGGCGCCTTCCTCGACGGCGACCTCGAAGTCGCCGCTCATACCCATCGACAGATGCTCGATCTCGGGGAACCGCTCCGCCAGCTCGTTCCGCAGGTGCCGCAAGCGGACGAACGTGGGACGCGGGTCCACGCCCATCGGAGGGATCGTCATCAGCCCCTCGCAGCGGATCGCGGGCAGGGACCGCAGGGCGGCGACCAGGTCGCCGGCCTCGCCGGGCGTGCACCCGGCCTTCGCCGGGTCCTCCCCCGCGTTGACCTGGACGAGGACCCGTTGCCCGTGACCGGTGCGCTCGGGTGTGTCCATCCGGCGGGCGATGGTCTCGGCCAAGGACAGGCGGTCGACGGAGTGCACGAGGCCGGCCACGGGCACGACGTCGCGGACCTTGTTGCGCTGCAGCCGCCCCACGAAGTGCCAGCGCACGTCGGGGCCGATGGCGCGCGCCTTGTCGAGGAGCTCGTCAGCCCTGCTCTCGCCGAGGTCGACCTGGCCGTCGGCGACCGCAGCCTGCACCACCACCGCCGGGAAGCCCTTGCTGACCGCGACCACCGTCACTGCCTGGGGCGACCGGCCGACGCGCTGCGCGGCATCGGCGACCCGCCGACGGACCGCAGCCAGCCGCCGAGGCACCTGTGCCGCGGCCTCGGGGTCGGGCGTGCCGGACGGGCCGGACACGGTCGGCGAGTGCATCTCCATCAGTCTAGGCACCCCCGGTACCGGAACCGGTCAGGCGCCCCCGTGCCTGCGGCGCGCCGAGGCGACACACGATCCCGGCCTGGCGTCCACGATCTGCCGGCGCGTCCCCCCGGTGGCTGAACCAGCGGTCACCACGGCAACGGGTGCAGCCGGCGGTCGCCCGCACGGTCCCGACGCCGGCACGGGCCAGCTGATCGACGACCGCAGCGTGAAGGTCGAGCGAGGGGCTCCCCCACCGGGTCTGCGCACGGGCCACCGGGACCACCTCGGCGACCGCATCTGCCAGCTCAGCGGGCACCTCGTAGCAGCATGGGCCGATCGCTGGACCGAGCACGGCGACCAGGTGCGCGGGGTCCTCGCCGATGGTCTCGACGCAAGCAGGCACCACCCCCTCCGCGATACCGCGACGACCGGCGTGCACCGCCGCCACCGCACGGCCGGGATCGACCACGAGCACGGGCACGCAGTCGGCCACGAGCACGACCAGTGCCACGCCGACGTCCCGGGTGACCAGCGCGTCGACCCCGCGGACCGCTTCCCCGGGACGATGCAGCCCCCGGCCCCGGTCGCGGGTGCCGACCTCGGCGACCCCCGCCCCGTGCACCTGCTCCATGTACACGGCGTGGGCTGGGGGCACGCCGACCCGTGCGGCCAGCCCGCCGCGTGCCCTTGCGACGTCGCCCCCGCCGACCTGCAGGGACACGTTGCCCGCTGACCGGTCGGAGAACGCCAACCGCACAGCCGGATCCTCGGGCAGGCGCCGCGTGCCCGGGACGACCTCGGCGACCGCTTGCCTCACCGCTTCAGGAAGGAGGGGATGTCGAGGTCGTCCTCGTCATCGCCCATCACCACCGGGGGGCGGTCGGAGGGCCGGCGGAACACGTCGTCGTCCTCGTCCTCGTCCTCGACGAAGGGCTCGCGCGCGGGAGCCGGCTCCGGGGCCGGGGGCGGGGGCGGGGACGAGGACGGGGGTGGGGCCGGCCGCGGCGCCGCGCGATCCACCGGCCGCAGTCGTCCGGTCTCGGCGGGCGGGGACACGGCCGCAGAGGCGGTGTCGGAGAACCCGGCGGCGATCACCGTGACCTTCACCTCGTCGCCGAGCGCGTCGTCGATCACCGCTCCGAAGATGATGTTGGCGTCCTGGTCGGCGGCCTGGGCGATGATCTCGGCCGCCTCGTTGACCTCGTACAGCCCGAGATCGCTGCCACCGGCGATGGTGAGCAGCACCCCGCGGGCTCCCTCGATGGAGGCCTCGAGCAGCGGTGAGCTGATGGCCATGCGCGCGGCCTCGACGGCCCGGTTGTCGCCGCGCGCCTTGCCGATGCCCATGAGGGCGCTGCCGGCGTCGCGCATCACGGTCGACACGTCGGCGAAGTCGGTGTTGATCAGCCCGGGTGTGGTGATCAGGTCCGTGATGCCCTGCACGCCCTGCAACAGCACGTCGTCGGCGAGGCGGAAGGCCTGCAGGACCGACGTCTCGTTGTCGGAGATCTCCAGCAAGCGGTCGTTGGGGATCACGATCAGCGTGTCGACGGACTCACGCAAGCCGTCGATGCCCTTCTCCGCCTGCACGCTGCGCCGACGACCCTCGAAGCTGAAGGGCCGCGTCACGACACCGATGGTGAGCGCACCGAGGCCCTTGGCGATCTCCGCCAGGACGGGGGCGCCCCCGGTCCCGGTGCCGCCACCCTCGCCGGCGGTGACGAACACCATGTCCGCGCCCTTCAACACCTCCTCGATCTCGTCGCGATGCTCCTCGGCGGCCTTACGGCCGATCTCGGGGTCGCTCCCGGCACCGAGGCCGCGGGTCAGCTCCCGTCCGACGTCGAGCTTCACGTCGGCGTCCGACATCAGCAGTGCCTGGGCGTCGGTGTTGACCGCGATGAACTCGACCCCTTTGAGGCCGGCTTCGATCATGCGGTTCACCGCGTTCACGCCACCGCCGCCGATGCCGACGACTTTGATCACCGCGAGATAGTTCTGAGGTGCCGCCACGGGCTTCCCTTTCCCTCAAGTTCACCCTTATCTGACCGTTCTCGCTGGTCAGCGGGGCCATACGGACGGCCCCGCGGCTTCGCGGAGCCCAACCCTCACCCTCGACCTGAGGGTGAGTCTTATGTAAACCTCATGTGTTGGTCGAAACATACGTGTTGTGTGCCCAGGCGTCAACCCTGGGACGTGTCTCACCGGGAAAATCCCCTTAGCAGGCTGTCGCATAATGAAGCTTCGCTGTCTGGTGTGGGGTGCGAGGTATTCGGG
>JBBDQS010000035.1 GCA_040905805.1 Egibacteraceae bacterium
CAGTAGTGGAACTACCGAGCTGTCATTTAGACCGACTTATTTTGCGGAGGGCCCTAAGTGAACTCGTTGACCATCCGTGCTGGCACGAGCTCGGGGACGCCTCCGAGACCTCCATCACCGGCCATGGCCACTCCGTCAACTCAGTTGTCTAGCACAGTAACGCTTTCATCCTGGACGCCAGGGTCGCGCGGTCCAGGGGCGGCGCAACACCGCGTGGTGGTCGTGCTCAACGGGGGTCAGCAGCAGTTCCTCTCACCACCCCATCGGTCGCGCTCGACTGGCGTCAGGCGAGCGCGGTCCGGCGGGGGTAGGCGACCGCCGGGTCGGTCAGCACGTTCACGAGGTAGGGGACCCCCGAGTCGAAGGCCCGGCGCAGGGCCGGTCCGAGCTCGGCGGGTTCGTCGATGGTCTCCCCGTCCCCTCCGAGGGCCTGGACGACCTGGTCGTAGCGCAGGCCCGACTGCAGGTCGGCGGCGGCGTCCCACCCGCCGTACAGCTGTTGCATGGGGTGCTTCTCCAGACCCCAGATGCCGTTGTTGCCGCAGATCATCACCAGCGGCAGGTCGTGGCGCACGAGCGTGTCGACGTCCATCAGGCCGAAGCCCGCGGCCCCGTCGCCGAGCAGCGCCACCACCTGCGCGTCGGGGCGCGCCAGCCGGGCCGCGATCGCGTAGCCGAGGCCGGTGCCGAGGCAGCCGTAGGGGCCGGGATCGAGCCAGCAGCCGGGCGTGTAGCTGTCCACGTACTTGCCGGCGAAGGACACGAAGTCGCCCCCGTCACCGATCACGACCGCGTCGCGCTCGAGGATCTGGCGCAGCTCGCCGTACACCCTGGCCGGGTGGATCGGCGTCGTGTCCGTGGCCAGGACGTCCCCCTCGTCGAGGCGCGCCGACGCCTCGGCGTCACGCAGCCTCGCCGCCCAGGTGGCACGGCGGTCGGCGCCCTCGTCGCCCTCAGCGGCGTCGGCCAGGGCCAGCAGCACCGTGCGCAGGTCTCCGGCCACCACCCCGGCGAGGTCGACGTGCCTGGCGATCGCTGTGGGGTGGTCGACGATGTGCACGACGGCGGCCGCGCCGAAGTCGCCGTACCCCAGGCGGAAGTCCAGGGGCGCGCCGACCACGACGACCAGGTCGGCCTCGCCCAGTGCCGTGCGCCGCGCCCGCGAGATCGCCAGGTCGTGGTCGGCCGGCAGGCAGCCCCGCCCCATGCCGTTGGCGACGACCGGCAGGTCGACCGACTCGGCCAGGTCACGCAAGGCCTCCTCCGCGCCGCCCAGCCACACGTCGGAGCCCGCGACGACCACCGGGCGGTGCGCCGCGCGCAGGCTGGTGGCCACCGCACCGACCGCCTGGAAATTGACCTGGACCGCCGGTGGGGGCATCCACGGGGGCACGCTGCGCTCCCCGGCCGGAGCGAAGACCACGTCCATGGGCACGTCGACGAACGCCGGCCCGCGGTGAGGCGCCGCGGCGATCCGCAGCGCGTGCAGCACGTCGCGCGGCACCATCTCCGCGGCGGTCGATGTGGCGGCGTGCTTGGTCACCGGCTTCATGAAGGCGACGTGGTCGATCTCCTGCAACCCCCCGCGTCCCCAGGTCCCCTGTGGCGCCCGCCCGCCGAGGACGAGCACGGGCGACCCGCTGAAACGGGCGCTGGCGATCGCGCTCATCCCGTTGGTGACCCCCGGGCCGGCGGTCAGCGCCGCGACCTGCGGCCGGCGGGTGAGCTTGGCCAGACCCTCGGCGGCGAAGACGGCGGTCTGCTCGTGGCGGGTGTCGACGATGCGCACGCCCTCGTGGCGACAGCCGTCGTAGAACGGGAACAGGTGTCCGCCCGACAGGGTGAACAGGTGCTCGACCCCCGCGCCCCGCAACGCCCGGATGGCCAGGTGTCCGCTGCTCAGCTCGCCCATGTTCGCCCCTGTCCGGAAAGGTGCACGGCTCGGCAGCGTAGCGGAGAGCGACACACGCCCCGGCCGGTCAGCTTCACGGCTCAGGGCAGCTGACCGGCTCGCCGCCAGTCGGCGAGGGCACGCCGACCGGCCTCTCGTCCCATCGCGATGTTGCGCGCGGCCTGGCGCGGGTCGAAGCGCAGGCCCTCGCCGAGGTCCAGGCCCTCGGGCTCCACGACCAGGAACGTCACCTCGCGGGCCGTCGTGGCGGACGGGGCGGCGTGCGCCAGCTCGTTCAGGACCTCGGCCCTGGCCAGGTCGTTGTGCAGGGAGTGCGCGAGCACGTTGTCGATCAGCAGGGACAGGGCCTCGCCGAGGTTGGCCGGCGTGGGAGCGGGCCGTTGCCGGGTAGCCGTGGTGACGACGATGACGGTGTCGGGTTCGTAGGCGAGCACGGGCGCGAGCGGGGTGTTCGCGACGATGCCGCCGTCCCAGAAATCCACGCCGTCGACCCGCCCGGGTCGGAACACCAGCGGGATGGCCGCGCTGGCGACCAGGTGGTCGACGTCCAGGTCGACGACGCGGAATCGCGAGCTGTTGCGGTGGGGTGGCGGGCGGGCGCTGGTGAAGCGCACGAGCTCACCGGTGGCCTGCACCACGGCCGACACCATCGCGACGAGGTCCGTGCGGACGGGCACGCGCGCACCGCCGAGGGCGTCGACCAGCGTGTCACGCAACGGCGCGTTGTCGAGGAACCAGGTCCACCCCACGGTGGCGAGCAGGCGCCCCGCGAGGTTGCCCCCCGCCAGCAGCTCTTGCAGGCGAGGCATGCGCCACACGTCGCGGCGCAGTCGGAAGACGTCGGCGTCGCCGATCGACGTCCAGAGCTCGGCGAGGCGCGCGGCGTCGAAGCCGGCCGCGATGGCCGCGGTGTTCAGCGCCCCGGCGGAGGTGCCCGACACGACGTCGGGACGCAACCCCGCGTCCTCGATCGCCGCCACCACGCCCGCCTCGAACGACCCCTTCGCGCCGCCGCCCGACAGCACCAGCCCCAGGCGCACGAGGAGCCCGCCTACCCGGCGACGCCCGGGGGCGTCACGAGTCGGACACGCCGCTGACCCCGAGACTGCGCAGGGACTCGCGGATGGTGTCCGCAGCCAGGTCGAGCTCGTCGGCGTCGGGGTCAGGATCGGCCTGCGCGAAGTCGAGGTCGTGGACGTCGTTGATGGGCACGAGGTGGATGTGCACGTGCGGCACTTCGAGACCGGCCAGCATCATCCCGACCTTGGCGGGCCGGTAGCCGCGCTGCAGCGCGGACCCGATCGCCTTGGACACCCGGGTGAGGTGCTCCCAGGTCCCGAGGTCGAGGTCGATCCAGTGCTCGATCTCCTGGCGGGGCACGACCAGCACATGGCCCGGGTTCAGCGGGTTGATGGACAGGAAGGCGGCACACAGCTCGTCGCGCCACACGAACCGCCCGGGCAGCTCGCCGTCCATGATCTTCGTGAACACACTCGCCATCAGATGCGCCCCTGTCGCCTCGCGGACCGCGGGCGACCGAGTCTAGGAGACGCGGGCGCCGCTATGCGTGGTCGTGGTCCTCGGTGGGGTTCTCGACGTCGGCGTGCTCCCCGCAGGCGCAGCGGCCGGGGGTCTTGGTCGCCTGCCCGAGCGTTTGCAGCATCGGGGCGCCTGCCGTGTCGATGAACTCCGCGGGCTGCTCGTCTGTGCGGTTGTCGCTCATCCTCGTAGGGTACCCGTGCTCGCAGCCGCCGGCACCCGTCGGTACCCTCGGCCACGGGGGATGCAGGGCCCGCCCCAGCCGGGGCGACCGCGAGGGAAGGCTGAGGGTGGTCCAGCGACACAACAGGCGCGGATGGGCGGAGATTGTCCCGCTGGCAGCGGCAGCGGTGCTGCTCCTCGCCGCGTGCTCGCCCGGCGAGGGGTCCGGTGGGACCGACGGCGGGGACGACCCCGGCGTCCTGACCGCCGAGGACTGCCAGCGCTACGTCGGGGCGTTCCAGCAGGCCGGCGCCGTGAACGATCCGAGCCACGCGGAGGCGGTCGGGCAGGTGGCCGGCATCCTGGACGACGGCGCGGACCGGGTGCCGGACGAGATCAGCGACGACTTCCGGGTCATGGCCGGTGCCTACCAGGGGTTCGCCGACGCGCTCCAGGACATGAACACCGACTTCGCCGACCTGGGCTCCCTGTCCGAGCTGGACCCCGAGGACCTGACCGCGTTGGACGCGGCCAACCGGGCGCTGAACACCCCACAGGTGCAGGACGCCGCCGCCAACATCGATGCCTTCCTGACCGAGCACTGCACCTGATCAGCGGTGCCGCTGACCGCCGCGGCCGCGGTCAGCTGTCGACGCCGAGCGCGCGCACCAGGAAGGCGAGGACGTCGGCGCGCTCGTCGATCAGCTTGGCGGTTGGCTTGCCCGCGCCGTGCCCCGCGTCGGTCTCGATGCGGATCAGCGTCGGCGGCCCACCCGGGTCCTGGGCAGCCTGCAATGCCGCCGCGAACTTGAACGAGTGGGCGGGCACGACCCGGTCGTCGTGGTCCCCGGTCGTGATCAGGGTGGCGGGATAGCGCGTGCCCGGAACGAGGTTGTGCAGCGGCGAGTAGGCCCGGACCCAGGCGAACTGCTCGGGGTCGTCGGGGTCGCCGTAGTCGCTGGTCCACGCCCAGCCGATCGTGAAGCGGTGGAACCGCAGCAGGTCGAGCACGCCCACCTCGGGCACGCAGGCGCCGAACAGGTCGGGGCGCTGGACCACGCAGGCCGCCGCAAGCAGCCCGCCGTTGGATCCGCCCTGGATCGCCAGGCGCTCGGGGCGTGTCCAGCCCGCATCGACCAGCCACTGCGCGCACGCGATCGCGTCGTCGAAGACGGTCTGCTTATTCGCCAGCCGGCCGGCGTCGTGCCAGCCGCGTCCGTACTCCCCCCCGCCCCGGAGGTTGGCGACGGCCAGGATCCCGCCCCGCTCCAGCCACACGAGTCCCGCCACCCCGAACCCGGGGGTGAGGGAGATGTTGAAACCCCCGTAGCCGTACAGCCTGGTCGGCGCCTGCCCGTCGGCCTCGACGTCACCACGCCGAACGAGGAACATCGGGACCCGCACGCCGTCCGGGCGCTCCACGAAGACCTGCTCGGCCACGTAGGCGTCGGCGTCCACGTCAAGGCTCGGCGGTTGCACGAGGGTCACGCGCTCCGTCGCCACGTCGACGCGGTAGACGGTCTGGGGCTGGGTGTAGGTGACGACCCCGACGTGGAACGCGTCGTCGGCGGCGCGCCCGGTCAGGCTCGATACCGTCGCGATATCGGGCAGGGCGACGTCCGGACCGGGTGTGCCGTCCAGGTCGTGCAGCCGCAGCCGACTCCGTGCGTGGTGCAGCCGAACAACCACGAGACGACCGCCGACGATGCGCGCGCTCTGCAAGGTGTCCTGCCCTTCCCCGACGACCTCGCGCATGCGCGTCGGGTCCGCCGCGTCGAGCGCCACGACCCGCATGCGGGGGGCATCGCGGTCGGTCAGCACGTAGAGCTCGTCGCCGTCGGTGCCGACCACGAAGTAGGCGGCATCGTGGTCGTCCAGCAGCGGCCGCAGTGCCGTGTCCACCCCGAGCTCCTGAACCCACACCCGTGTGCGGGGGTCGGTGCCCTCCGAGATGTGCACGACGAGCCAGCGCCCGTCCTGGGTCACCGCGGGCGACAGGATCCAGTCGGGCTCGTCGGGGCGGGCGTACACCAGCACGTCGTCGTCCTGGGCGTCGCCGAGCCGGTGGTAGCGCAGCTGGTGGACCCGGTTGGCCTCGGCGTGGTCGCCGCCCTCGCCCGGCGCGTCGAAGCGCGCGTAGTAGAAGCCGGTGTTGGCGGGCGACCACGCCGCCCCGGCGAACTTGCTCCACGCCAGCTCGTCGGACCTGTCCGCGCCGGTCGCGACGGCCCGCACCCGCCAGGTCATCCAGTCCGAGCCGGCGGCGCTGGTCGCATAGGCGAGCAACGTGCCGTCCTCGCTGAGCGATGTCGCCGAGAGGGCGACCGTCCCCTCGGCGGACAGCTCGTTGGGGTCGAGCAACACGCGGCCCGGCTCGCCGGGTGCCGCCATGGTCCACAGCACGTCCTGGTTCTGCAGGCCGGTGTTGCGCATCTGGAACCAGGAGCCGCCACGCCGCCACGGGGCGCTGGCGCGCGGGTGGTCCCAGAGCTCGGCGAGCCGCGCGCGGATGGCCGGGCGGGCCGTGACCTCCCCGAGCCAGCGCTGCGTCACCTGGTTCTGCTCGTGGATCCAGTCGCGCACAGCCGGGGCGTCGGGGTCCTCCAACCACCGGAACGGGTCGGCGACCGGGGTGCCGTGATAGTCGTCCACCTGGTCGACGGTCGGCGTGTGCGGGTAGTCCATGCGCGGGGCGGCTCCTCGTCGGGGATGGCATGCAACCACACCAGCACGATCGTTCCGGACCGGCTACGCTGCACGGCGCTGCACCCAGAAAATCCGGCCCCGGCGGGGCACCCGAGACCGGGAGGTCGACTGTGATCCACCAGCGCAGGTCCCCACGAGCCGCAGTGCTCGCCGTGATCGCCGCGGCGATGATGACGCTGGCCGCCTGCGGCGGCGGGGAAGACCCCGACACCGCGATCACCGACCCGACCCCCACCGAGACGGACACCGACACCGGCGGGGGTATCGCCGCGCTCACCGACGCCGACTGCCAGCAGTACGCCCAAGCGTTCCAGGACGTGCCCAACGTCGCCGACCCCAGCAGCCTGGAGTCCATCGGTGAGCTGGCGGACGTCCTCGACGACGCGGCGGACCGCGTGCCGAACGAGATCAGCGACGACTTCCGGGTCCTCGCGGACGCCTACCGTGAGTTCACCAACGCGCTCGGCGACTCCGACATCGACTTCAGCGATCCGGAGTCCGCGGCCGCGATGGGCCCGGAGGACATCGCAGCCCTGCAGGCGGCCGGGGAGGCGTTCAGCTCCGAGGAGCTGCAGACCGCCACGCAGAACATCCAGGCGTTCCTCACGGAGAACTGCACCTAGGACTGCTGGCTACCCGGGGCGGCCACCTGCGCGTGTGCCGCGCCGGGACGCTCACTGGCGAAAGGCGCCCTTCAGGCGGCTGAACAGCCGCCGGTGCTCGGCGGGCACGTCCTCGCCGCGCGCCTCGGCGAGCTGGCGCAGCAGGGACTGCTGCTCCTCGTCGAGGTCGGTGGGTGTCGACACGCGGCAGTGCACGTGGAGGGTGCCACGGGCGCCACCCCCGCCGAGCTTGGGCATCCCCTGGCGGCGCAACGTGATGATGTCACCGGTGTGGGTGCCGGCCGGCACGGTGACCACCTGCTCGCCGTGAAGCGTCGGCAGCTTCAGCTCCGCCCCGAGCGCCGCCTGGGTCATCGGCACACGCAGCTCGCAGTGCAGGTCGTTGCCCTCGCGGGTGAACACATCGTGCTCGCCGACCTCCACGCTCACGTACAGGTCCCCGACCGCGCCCCCGCGCCGGCCGGCCTCACCGCGTCCGCTCACCCGCAGGCGCGTGCCGGTGTCCACCCCGGGCGGCACATCGACGGTGACGGTGTCGGCGACCTCCAGGCGACCCTCCCCCCCGCATGCCGGGCACGGGTCGGTGACCTGCGAGCCCTCGCCCCGGCACGTCGGGCACGGGGTGGTGGTGAGCATCTGGCCGAACACGCTGCGGGCCACCTGCTGGACGGCGCCCTGCCCATTGCACGTGGCACACGTGACCGGACCGGCGTCGCCGGTCGCGCCGGTTGCCTCGCAGGCATCGCAGGGCCGCGCCACGGTGACCTCGAGATCCCGACGGACACCGGCTGCGGCCTCCTCCAGGGTCAGCGTGACGCCGACGATCGCGTCGCGACCGCTCTGGGGGCCACCCCGGGCGGAACGGCTGCGGCCGCTGCTGAAGCCACCCATGCCGCCGCTCATGCCGCCACCGAAGAAGGCATCGATCAGGTCGCCGAGGTCGCCGAACCCGGCGAACGGGTCCCCGCCGGCGGACCCGCCCGGGCCTCGCGGGTCGCCGTACTGGTCGTAGTTGGCGCGCGCCTCCGGGTTCTTCAGGACCTCGTAGGCGGTCGTCAGCTCCTTGAAGTCGTCCGCGTCACCGCCCGCGTCGGGGTGCGACTCGCGGGCGCGCTTGCGGTAGGCACGCTTGATCTCGTCCTCGGTGGCGTCACGGCTGACGCCGAGGAGCTCATACAGGTCGTGCACGGCGTGGATGCTCTTCCGGTCGGGGCCTAGTTCAACAGCGCATCGGTGGAATCGTCGTCGCGCCCACCGGTCTGCTCGGCAAGCGCCTTCTCCAACGACGAGGCTACCGCCTGCACCGCAGCCAGCGTACGGGGGTAGTCCATGCGGGTCGGTCCAAGGACCCCGAGGCTACCTTCCGCGCCGCCCGCCGTGTCGTAGCTCGCCGCCACGATCGAGCAGGCGGCCAGCTCGACCAGCGGCAGCTCAGCACCGATGCGTACGGCCGGGTCACCCGCGTCGAGCGCGTCGCGCAGCATCTGCAGGACGATGACCTGCTCCTCCAGCGTCTCGTAGACCTTGCCGACCTGCTCCAGGCCCCCGAAGGAGCCGGAGCCGGCGATGTTGGCTGTCCCACCGAGGAACAGCTGCTCGTGCTGGGGCGCCTCCAGCCCGGCGTGCACCGCCACACCCACCGCCTCGATCACGCTGCGCACCTCCACCGGGGCGCCCGCCGCGAGGCCGTTCAGCACGTCGGCGGCGTGCGACATCGGCAAGCCGGCCAGCGCCTCGTTGACCGCGTGCCGGGCGCGCGCCACGTCGTCCTCGACGACCGGGGTGTCCAGGTCGAGCATGCGCTTGACGACCCGTCCGGTGTCGGCGATGACCACCGCGAGCACGCTGGTCGCCCCGAGCCAGACCAGCTCGATGTGGCGCACGCGGCTGCGGTCCAGGCGCGGGGCGACCACCAGCGCGGCGAAGCGTGTCAGCCGCGACAGGATCCCCGACGCCCGGTGCAGCAGCTCGTCGAGATCCGACGAGCCGCGCAGCAGGCCCTCCAACGCCGCGCGCTGCTCGGCGGTCAGGGTGGCGGTGCCGGTCAGCGTGTCCACGAAGTAGCGGTAGCCCTTGTCGGTGGGGATGCGCCCCGCGGACGTGTGCGGCTGGGCGATGTAGCCGGCCTCCTCCAGCGCGGCCATGTCGGCGCGCACGGTCGCCGCCGACACGGACAGACCCGTCTCCCCGACCAGGCGCTTGGAGCCCAGCGGCTCGCCGTCGCGCACGTACCCGCGCACGATCGCCTTCAGGATCTCGCCCTTGCGCTCCTCCATGGCCTCCACGACAGTGCCCGTCCCTCCTTGGCAGTCCTGACTCGTGAATCGCCGGAGCCTGCGGAGGCGATTCTCTGCTGTGCCGGGTGTGGCGGTCGCGCAGCGACCGCCATGGAGATGCTGACCTGCAAGTGCCAGCATCCATAGTGGCGGCTGCCCGCAGCGCGTTCAAGCACCACCGTCGATCCGCCCTCAGCCTACGCCCGCCCGGCGGTGCTTCGGGCGCAGCGCCGCGTGGTAGCGCACCATCGAGCGGCGGTCCACGAAGGGGTCGGGCGGGAGCGCGACCCGCGCCGGGGCATGCCGTTCCTCTACCCGATCTTCGGCAGATCAAGTCCTGGACCTGAGCCGGCGTGGCGCGGTCAGCGTCGGTCAGGACTCCGGCTTCGTCGGTGGGGGTGCCGGTCGGGCTGGCCGCCGTGGCTCCGCCGTAGACCAGCAGGACGACGAGCCCGGAGGCGACGGCCTCGAACGCCTGGCGGCCTCCGATGGTCGCCAACTGGCGAGGTCTAGCGGGCCAGCACCAGGCGGCGGATGACCTCGTCGGCGACGGGACGTCCGGCCGGGGTGAGCGCCAGGCGGGCACCGTCGTCGGCCAGCAGGCCGGCACCGGCCAGCCGTGCGGCCTGGTGCTCGTCGAGGGGCTCCACCGCCGCGCGAGCCACGCCCTCGGTGAGGCGCAGGCCCATCATGAGCCGCTCCACCCGGCGGGTCGCCTCGTCGAGCACCTCCTGCCCGCCCGTCGCGGGCCGCCCGGCGAGGACCGTGTCGGTGTAGCGCACTGTGGGCCGGATCGACCACCATCGACGGCCACGCCAGTGGCCGTGCGCGCCGGCGCCGATCCCCAGCCAGTCCCCGCCGCGCCAGTAGACGCGGTTGTGCCGGCTCTGGGCCCCGGGTCGCGCCCAGTTGGAAATCTCGTAGCGGTGCAGGCCATCCCCGGCCAGCCGGACGTCGGCGGCGGCCATGCGGGCCGCCTGGCGGTCGTCGTCGGGCGCACGGGCGGCGCCGCGCGCCACGTCGATGGCGTAGGGGGTGTTGGCCTCGACGGTGAGCCCGTAGGCCGACACGTGGTCGGGTCCGGCGGCGACCGCGGCGTCAAGCGTTGCGGCCCAGTCCTCGTCGGTCTCGCACGGCGAGCCGTAGATGAGGTCGACGCTGACCTGGCGCACCCCGGCCCGGCGGGCGGCTTGCACCGCGGCCAGCGTCCGCTCGGAGTCGTGGCTGCGACCGAGGAACGCCAGCACGTGCGGAGCGAACGACTGCGCCCCGATGGACAGGCGGGTCAGGCCGGCCTCGACCAGGGTGGCGCAGTACTCGGCCTCGACGTCCTCGGGGTTGGCCTCGACGGTGACCTCGGCGTCGGCGGCCACGGGCAGCACCGCGCGCGCGTGGCGCAGGATCCCGGCGAGGTCGCCCGCGTCCAGCTGCGTGGGTGTGCCCCCGCCCACGAAGATGCTGCCGAACACGGGCCACTGCGCCGCAGCGTCCCCCGTGGCCGTCGGGGCCACCCCGGCCGGCCCCGACGCCGCGACGCGCGCGAGGTCGGTCCGCACCGCCGTGACGTAACGACGCACGAGGGTGCGGCCCGCGCCCGCGGTGACCGCGAAGTCGCAGTAGGGGCAGCGGTGCGCGCAGAAGGGGACGTGCAGGTACAGCCCGGGGGCGTCAGCCACGCTCCGCGGTGAGCGCGGCGACGAAGGCCTCCTGGGGGATCTCCACCGTCCCCACGGACTTCATCTTGCGCTTGCCCTCCTTCTGCTTCTCCAGCAGCTTGCGCTTGCGGGTGACGTCCCCGCCGTAGCACTTGGAGATCACGTCCTTGCGGCGGGCCTTGACGGTCTCGCGGGCGATGATCTTCGAGCCGATCGCCGCCTGGATCGGCACGTCGAACATCTGGCGGGGGATGAGCTCGCGCAGGCGGCTCACCATGCCGCGCCCGTACTCGTAGGCCTTCTCGCGGTGGACGATCGAGCTGAACGCGTCGACCGGTTCGTTGTTGAGCAGCACGTCGACCTTGACGAGGTCCGCCGCGACCATGCCGGCCGGCTCGTAGTCCAGCGAGGCGTAGCCACGGGTGGAGGACTTCAGGCGGTCGAAGAAGTCGAAGATGATCTCCGCCAGGGGCAGGCGGTAGCGCAGCTCGACGCGCTCCTCGGTGAGGTAGTCCATCTTCACCAGGTCCCCCCGGCGCGCCTCGCACAGCTGCATGACCGCACCGACATGCTCGGAGGGGCAGAGGATCATCCCGTCCACGACCGGTTCCAGGATGCGCTCGACGCGGTTGGGGGCGGGCAGGTCCGCGGGATTGGAGACGAGCAGGACCCCCTCCTCGTTGGGGCGCTTCTGCGTCTCGTCGAGGTGGATCTCGTACTTCACGTTCGGCGCGGTGGTGACCAGGGGGATGTCGAACTCACGGTCGAGGCGCTCGGAGATGATCTCCATGTGCAAGAGGCCGAGGAACCCGCAGCGGAACCCGAACCCGAGCGCCACCGACGTCTCGGGCTCGAACGTGAAGCTGGCGTCGTTCAGGCGCAGGCGGTCGAGGGCGTCGCGCAGGTCGGGGAAGTCGTCGGAGTCCACGGGGTACAGGCCGCTGAAGACCATGGGGGTGGGCTCGCGGTAGCCGGGCAGCGGCTCGGGGGCGGGGCGGTCGTGCTGGGTGACGGTGTCGCCGACACGTGCGGAGTCGACCTCCTTGATCGCCGCGGTGAAGTACCCGACCTCGCCGGGGCCGAGCGCGTCGACGGGCTTGGGCTCGGGCGAGATGACCGCCAGCTCGTCGATCTCGTGGTGGTAGCCGGTGGCCATCATCCGCATGTGCATGCCGGGGCGCAGCCAGCCGTCGACGACCCGCACGTAGGTGATGACCCCGCGGTAGGCGTCGTAGACGGAGTCGAAGACCAGGCCCCGGGTGGGGGCGTCGGCGTCGCCGCCGGGCGCGGGCACCTGCTCCACGATGCGCTCCAGGACCGCCGGGACCCCCACACCGGTCTTGGCCGAGACCGCCAGGATGTCCTCGTGGTCCCCGCCGAGCAGCGAGGCGATCTCGATGGCGACCTGCTCGGGGCGCGCAGCCGGCAGGTCGATCTTGTTGAGCACCGGGATGACCTCGAGGCCCGCCTCGATGGCGACGTAGAGGTTGGCGATCGTCTGGGCCTCCATACCCTGCGCGGCGTCGACGAGCAGCACGGCCCCCTCGCACGCGTTCATCGCGCGGCTGACCTCGTAGGAGAAGTCGACGTGGCCCGGCGTGTCGATCAGGTTCAGCAGGTACTCGCTGCCGTCGTCGGCGGTGTAGGGCATGCGCACCGCCTGGGCCTTGATCGTGATGCCGCGCTCGCGTTCGAGGTCCATGCGGTCCAGGTACTGGGCCCGCATCGCCCGGCCCTCGACGAGTCCGGTCGCCTGCAGCATCCGGTCGGCCAGCGTCGACTTGCCGTGGTCGACGTGGGCGATGATGGCGAAGTTGCGGATGCGCTTCGTGGGGTAGGTCATGTGCCCGCCAGGCTAGCCGCCTTCCGCCGGGCCCTGCGCCCTCGTGGCTCCACACGACCGCGTGGCCATTTCGACACGGCGGCACGCCACCCGGTAGACTGGCCGCTTCCCGGGCCTCCGCGCCCCGTTTCTTCCTGTTCCCGCACATCGTGTTCCCTCACATCGAGAGCTGCCTGTGGCCAACATCGCCAGTCAGATCAAGCGCAACCGCCAGAACGAGAGCCACCGCCGGCGCAACAAGGCGGTGCGCAGCTCGCTGAAGACGCACCTGAAGCAGTTCGGCGCCGCCGCCGCCGAGGGTGACCGCGCCAACGCCGAGCAGCGCTTCGCCGCCGCGGCCCGCCAGCTCGACAAGGCGGCGAGCAAGGGCGTGGTGCACCGCAACTACGCCGCCAACCACAAGTCGCGGATGGCCAAGCGCCTCCAGTCGCTGTAGGTCGGCTTGGCTGCTGAGAGCGCCCCGGCGGGAGCCGCGGCGCCGCCCGAGCTGCAGATCGAGCGCTACGCCGGCGTGGTCTTCGACCTCGACGGAGTCATCTACCTGGCCGAGACCCTCGTGCCGGGGGCCGTCGAGACCGTGGCCGCGGTGCGCGCCGGCGGGCGCGCCGTCGCGTTCGTGACCAACAACGCCTCGCGCACCCCCGAGGAGGTCGCCGAGAAGCTGTCCGGCATGGGCGTGCCCGCCACCGTGGACGAGGTCGTCACGTCCTCGCAGGCCGCCGCCCGCCTCGTCGAGCCGGGGACCCGCTGCCTGGTCGTCGGCGCCGACGGGCTCCGGACCGTCCTGGCGCGCCGCGACTGCACGTTCACCCACGACCCCGACGAGGCCGAGACGGTCGTCGTGGGCTTCACCCCCGACCTGGTCTGGGACGACCTGCGCCGCGCGACGCTGGCCCTGCGCCGCGGCGCGCGCTACATCGCCACCAACGCCGACGTGGCCTTCCCGTCACCGGACGGGCTCGTGCCCGGCAACGGCGCGATCGTCGCCGCGCTCAACGCCGCGTCCGGGCGCACCCCGGAGATCGCCGGCAAGCCCTACCCCGCGCTGTTCGAGGCCGTCATCGAGCGCCTGCCTGACGGCTTGCTGCTGATGGTGGGCGACCGACCCGACACCGACATCGCCGGGGCGCACGCCCTCGGCTGGGACACCGTCCTGGTGCTGTCCGGCGTCACGAGCCGCGACGAGACCGCCGGGCTTGACCCGGCGCCCACCTACATCCTCGACAGCGTCGCCGACCTGCTGGCATGACCGCCTGACCGCTCGACCGCCCACGGACCCATCCCGGAGGCGGTCGTTGTGCGCGGGTGTGCGGCCCGGCCAGACCACCACCACCACGGTGGTCGCGTGGCCCGGCGACTCCCCCGGACGTGCGGTTGGGACCGCAACCGCCGCGTCCGATTCCCGCCAGCGCACCCCCGGCTGGTTCTGGTACCACTAGGCCATGCACGACGACTTCGATGCCTGCTACCGGGCGGTGGCCAGCCGCGACGCCCGCTTCGACGGGCGCTTCTTCACCGGGGTGACCTCGACCGGCATCTACTGTCGGCCGGTGTGCCCGGCGCGCACGCCGGCACGGCGCAACGTGCGGTTCTTCGCCTGCGCCGCCGCCGCCCAGGAGGCGGGGTTCCGCGCGTGCCGGCGCTGCCGACCGGAGACCGCACCGGACGCACCGGGCTGGGACGTCCGCGCCGATCTCGTCGGGCGGGGGCTGGCCGCGATCCGCGACGGCGTGGTGGACGCCGAGGGGATCCCCGGCCTGGCCCGCCGCCTGGCGGTCAGCCGGCGCCACCTGCACCGCGTGTTCGTCGCCGAGCTCGGCGCCGGCCCGCTGGCGGTCGCCCGCACGCAGCGGGCGCAGCGGGCGCGGCTGCTGCTCGACGAGGACCTGCCCCTGACCGACGTGGCCTTCTGCGCCGGGTACGCGAGCATCCGCCAGTTCAACGCCTCGATGCGCGCGGCCTTCGGGGCGACGCCCACGGAGCTGCGGCGCTCCTCGACACGGGGCGCCCGCCCGGCGGCCCTGCGCCTGCGGCTGCCCGTCGTCGCCCCGCTCGACGCCGGGGCGCTGCTCGGCTTCCTCGCCACGCGCGCCGTGGCGGGGGTCGAGGACGTCGTCGACGGGGTCTACCGGCGCACCGTGGGCGACAGCGTCGTCGAGCTGGCCGTCGGTGGCGGCGCGGCGCGGTTGGTCGTGCGGCTGGGGCCGGCGGCCGACCTCGCGGGCATCGTGCGCGGGGTGCGGGCCCTCGCCGACCTCGACACGGACCCGGCCGCGGTCGGCGCGGTGCTCGGGGGCGACCCACTACTCGCGCCCATGGTCGCCGCCCGTCCCGGCCTGCGGGTGCCGGGCAGCGTCGACGGGTTCGAGTGCGCCGTGCGCGCCGTGCTCGGCCAGCAGGTGTCGGTGGCCGGGGCGATCACCCTCGCCACCCGGCTGGTGCGCCGTCACGGCCAGGCGCTGGCGGCCCCCGACGGCACCTTGACGCACCGCTTCCCCACCCCGGAGGCACTCACCGATGCCGACCTCTCCGGCCTGGGCATCACCGGCACGCGCATCCAGGCGCTGCGGGCGCTGGCCTCGGCGGTCGCCACCGGTGACCTGGTGCTGGACGGGCGCGGGGACCACGCCGCGGTGACCGCCCGCCTGCAGGCGCTGCCCGGCTTCGGGCCGTGGACCGCCGGGTACGTCGCGATGCGCGCGCTGCGCGACCCCGACGCCCTGCCGGTGGGCGACCTCGGGCTGCGCCGCGCACTGGAGGCGCGTGAGGGCGCCAGCACGCCAGCCGATCTGGCGACCCGGGCCGAGGCGTGGCGCCCCTGGCGGGCCTACGCGGCGATGCACCTGTGGACCGCGGACGCGGCCCCCCGTTCCACGGCGGTGAGCGCATGATGACCACGCCGCCCGTGACCCAGTCGTATCCGGCTCAGCATCCAGGGCGGTCGCTGCGGGCCCGCCCCCCCCACACCCGGCACAGCGGAGAATCGCCTCCGCAGGCGCTCCGGCGATTCACGTCTCAGGAGGAGCGATGACCACGCTGCAGACGACGATCCTGTCCACCCCGGCCGGCGCGTTCACCGCGCTGCACGACGGCGACGGCGTCCTCGCCGCTGGCTTCACCACCGACCCCGCGGCGCTGCGCCGACTCCTGCCGGCGGTGCGGCGCGACGACCCGGTGGCCGTCGAGACGCACCCCGGGGCGGTGGCGACCGCCCTGGCGGCCTACTTCGCCGGCGACCTGGCCGCCATCGACGACGTGGCGGTGGCGGCGACCGGGACCGCCTATCAGCAGCGCGCGTGGGCGGCGCTGCGGGCGCTGCCCCCCGGCGCGCCGGTGTCCTACGCGCAGCTCGCGGCGCGCACCGGCTCGCCGACGGCGGCACGTGCGGCTGGCAGCGCCTGCGGGCGCAACCCGACGGCGGTGGTCGTGCCCTGCCACCGGGTGGTGCGCGGCGACGGCGCGCTTGGCGGGTTCGCCTGGGGCCTGGAGGCCAAGCGCTGGCTGCTCGACCACGAGCGGCGCCACCTGGCGTCGGCTACGCCGGCGTCGCCACCGACACGACCGCGCGCTCCAGTACGAAGGCAGCCGGCAGGTCCCCGCTCTTGATCTCCACGTCGGCGGCCGCGAGCGTGCGGTAGGCGCGGGTCAGCTCGCCCGGTCCGAAGTTGCGCCGTGCCCGGTCGAGGTGGCGACGCTGGCCCTGGCTCAGCCGCAGGCCGGTGTCGGCGTTGTCGAGGTTTCCGGCGACGGCCACGATCGAGCGCAGCCGGTAGGCCAGCGCGCCAAGCACCATCACCGGGTCGTCGCCCGACTCGAGCACGCCGCGCAGCAGCGTCAGGGCCTCGCCCGGCCGGCGGTCGCACATCGCGTCGGCGACCGCGAACGAGCCCCGGTTGCCGTGGCCGACCACGACGGCGGCGACGTGCTCGCCGGTCACCGTCCCCGCGGCGGCGGTCACGGCGACCTGGGCGATCTTCTCGGCGATGACGGCGACGTCGGTCCCGGCGCGCTCGAGGATCGCGGCGACGGCGGTGCGATCGGCGGTGCGGCCCCGGTGGCGGAACTCCTCGGCGATGAGGCGCTCCCACTCCGCGATCTTCCAGTCCGGGGGCGGCGCGACGTCGACCCGGCCGCCGAGCGCCTTGACGCGCTTGGCGAGCTTTTGGATGCGCCCGGTCCCCGAGGCGAGCAGGATGACCGTCGCCTCGGGTGGCGTGCCCTCCACCTCGTCCACCAGCGCCCCCGAGAGGGCCGCGGTCAGGTCCTGCGCGTCGCGGATGAGCACGGCGCGGGGGGTGCCGAACAGCGACCCGGTGCGCAGGTCGGGCAGTCCCTGATCCCCGAGGTCGCCGGCGCGCACGTCGACGATGTCGAGGTCGCCCCCCTCGGCGCGCAGCTCGCCGAGGACGCGGTCGGCGGCCCGGCGCACGAGCAGCTCCTCGGGACCGGTCAGCAGGTAGATCGGGGGGCGGGAGGCCATCGTCGGGCAGTCTAGGCCGCCCCGGCCGGCGCGGCGGGGTGGCCCGCCGGCGTGGGGTGGCCCGCCGGCGCGGGGTGGCCCGCCGGCACGCGTTGGCGGGCGCGCGTGGCCGACGAGCGGCGCGTCGGCGGCGCTGGCGCGGGGTGGCCCGCCGGCGCGGCGGGGCGGGGGCCGGGGCGCGGCCCCGCATCCCCACGAACGCGGGAAAGCGGTGGCCTCGCGGCGTCGCGCGGGGCGCCAAACGGCCCCGGTGCCTTGCTTTCCGGCGTCGGCGCGGGAAAGCTGGCCCGTCGTGTGGTCGGCGTGGGTGGTCCGGGGGTGCCGGCGCCCACCTTCCCGCGCCCGACAGCCGTCGCCGCGGGCGCGGGCGGCGCCGCCTGCTCGGGGCCGTCCGGTCAGCCCCCACCTCGGGAGGCGGGGCGCGGCCATCGGGGAGTGTGGGCGCCGCGCTGACCACGACCGTGAGCGTCCCGTCGCGGTCGGTGCGCACCACCCGCATGCCGTCCAGCGCGTCCAGCACGGCCGGGTGCGGGTGGCCGTAGTCGTTCTCCCCCACCGAGATCACCGCCGTGTGCGCCCCGACGGCCTCGAAGAACCCCGCGGCGTTGGTGTCGCCGCCGTGGTGGGGCACCTGGACGACGTCGGCGCGCAGACGCCGGGGGTCGCGCAGGAGGCGGCGCTGTGCGAGCTCCTCCACGTCACCGGCGAGCAGCAGTCGCCCGCCCGGCGACGACACCCGCAAGACTATGGAGTTGTCGTTGTGGCCGGTGCCGACCGAGCCGTCGGCCGGCGGGCTCAGCACCTCGACGGTGGCTTCGCCGAGCGCGAAGCGCATCCCGGCCCGCACCGCCACGACCGGCACCCCGGCGCCCTCCGCGGCAGCGTGCGCGGCGGGCACGGCTGGGGTGAGGGGCTCGGCGTGGCCCCCGGGCGGGGTCGGCCCGACCAGGAACGCGCCCACGTCCAGGCGCGCCAGGACCGCGGCCAGGCCGGCCACATGGTCGTCGTGGGGGTGGCTGGCCACGACCGCGTCGAGGCGGCGCACCCCCCGCCGCCGCAGGTGGGACAGGGCAGCACCGGGCTCGGGGCCCCCGTCGTAGAGCAGGCGGGCGGTCGGGTCGCCGGGCACCTCGACGAGCAGCGCGTCGCCCTGCCCGACGGCGAACGCGGTCACGGCCAGCGCGTCCACCGCCGGCGGCGGGCGCACCGCGGGCCAGACGCCCGCCGCCACCGCCAGCGCCAGGGCGCCGGCGAGCACACCCCGTCGCCGCCGGACCGCGGCGAGCCCGGCGACGAACAGCAGTGCGGCGACCGGCGTGGCCAGGTGCTCGGGGCGCAGGACCGGGCCGGCGGAGAACGTCTCCGCCGACCACAACACGACGGTCAGGGCTGGCGTGGCCAGCACGGCGATCGCCGCACCGGCCGCCACCGACAGCTGCGCCGCGCCGGCGGCGGCCAGCCCCACGACCTGCGCGAGCCCCGCCGCGGGCACCGCGACCAGGTTCGCCGGCACCGACGCCACCGGCATCCCGTCAAGCCAGGCCAGCAGCACCGGCGCGGCGCCCGCCTGCGCGCCCAGGGTCACCGCCACCGCCAGGCGCACCGGCCGGGGACCCGGCAGCCGTTCGGCAAGCCACGGCGCCACCACCAGCACCCCCGCCGTGGCGAGCACGCTCAGGACGAAGCCGAGCTGCCCGGCGAGCATGGGGTCGGCCAGCAGCAGGAGCAGCACCGCCATCGCGAGCACGTGGCGGGGATCGCGGCCCCGGCCGAGCAGGCCAGCCGCAAGCACCAGGCCGGCCATCATCCCGGCCCGCAGCACCGACGGTTGCCACCGCACGAGCACCGCGTACCAGGCCACCGCCCCCACGCCGAGCAGCCGGCGCCCGCGCGCGCCGACGCCCAGCACCGACGCCAGGCCGAGCACCCCCGCGAGCATGAGTGCGACGTGGCGGCCGGAGACCACGACCAGGTGGGTGAGGCTGGCGGCCGCGAACTGCTCGGCGCGCTCGGGCGAGCGGCCGTGCGTGTCCCCCACCGTCAGCCCGGCGAGCAGACCGGCACGCTCCGCGTCGAGGTGGCGGCCGAATGCCTCGCGGGTGCGGTGGCGCACGGCGTTGGTCGCGGCGAGCAGCCGACCGGGCGGCCCGGCGCGTGTGCGGACGGTGGGCTCGAGCGCGGTGGCGGCGTGGAGCCGACGCAGGTGGGCGCCGAACCCCTCGCGGGGCAGCGGGCTGGCGGTGGCGGTCAGGGTGAGGCGCTCCCCCATGGCCGGCGCGTCGGCCAGGTCGTCGACGCGCATCAGCGCCCGCTCCCGGGTCCGTTGGCCGTCGAGGCGATGCACCCGCATCAGCAGCCACGCCCCGTCAGCGGAGGGCCGGGGCTCGGTCACCACCGTGGCGTGCAGCTCGGCCGCGCCCCCGGTGGCGGCCAGGACCGACAGCGGGCCGCGGTCGCGCAGCGCCTCCCGGCCGCCGGTGAGCCCTGCGCCAGCCACGGCCAGGGCGATGGCCGCCAGCGCCAGCCCGGCCCGCCGACGCCCGTCGCCGCTGCCCCGTCCGGGGTCGTCAGGGCCGGCCACGGCCCGGGCGGCCAGCAGCAGGCCGAGCCCGCACGGCGCCAGCCACCACCGGCCGGGCAGCAGACACCCGGCCCACAAGGCCCCGGCCAGCGCCCAGGCCGATGCCGCGCTCACAGGCGCCGGGTCGCGTCGTGGCCGGGCACCGGCTCACACCGCCACGAGCTCGGCGATGCTCTGGAACTTCTTCTCCCCGATGCCAGGCACGTCGCGCAGGTCGCCGACGGCACCGAAGCCGCCGACGGTGTCGCGGTGCTCCACGATGCGCTCCGCCAGCACCGGACCGATACCGGGGAGCTCCTCGAGGTCGTCGGGGGTGGCGCGGTTGAGGTCGAGCAGGCCGTCGGGGCGCACAGCAGAAGGCGGGGCGGGACCCCCCTGCTCGGTGTGGCCCGCGGCGGGCTGGCCCGGTGGCGGTCCCGGGCCGGGCACGAACAGCTGCTCGCCGTCGGTCAGGGGCCGGGCGAGGTTGAGCGCGTCCAGCCCCGCGTCGGGCAGTGGCCCACCGGCGGCCTCCAGCGCGTCGGCGACCCGCGCCCCGTCGGGCAGGCGGTGCAGGCCGGGCGCTGCCACCTCGCCCGCCACGTGCACCACCAGCTCCTCCAGCTCCTCGCCGACCAAGGCCGGCGCCTCGGGCGAGCCCGCCTCGCCCGCCGGCTCCTGCTGGTCCGCGGCCGGCGCGGCACCGGGGCGGGCCAGCACCCACAGCAGCCCCAGCGCGGCGACCCCGCCGCCCACCAGCAGGGCCAAGGCGGCGATCTCCGCCCCCGAGCAGCCCAGGCGGGCAAGCCCGCGCAGCACCCGGTCGAGGACGGTGCGGTCCTCAGACGGGGCGGTCGGAGCGGCCATAGCGCGACGCTACGACCCACGCGCCGTCCCCGGTCAGGATTCCCGCCTGCCTGTGGACAGCCCCCTGGCGCGGGCGTGGGCGGCAGTGGACACGCAACGTGCGCGCTGCTCGAATGTCAGCAGATCAGCAACGTCTAGATGTGGACGCATTCGCACGGGGGCACGGGGATGGTGCGTGGTCACGGGTGGCGAGTGGGTGAGTCGTGGGCTCGTCCAGGCGACCCGGCGTTCAACGAATCCGATGCCGTCGCGGACCGTCGGCGGGTGTGCAGCACCGCCCCGCCCTTGCCCGGTTGCTGCAGCCCGGCCCAAACCATGCATGAGCGGCTGGACACCTACAGCAGCGGTGACCGGTATGCGACCGCTGACATCTACCGCAGTGCCGTGTTCGTGCGCGAACTCGCCGCCTGGAACGCCGACATCGCCACGGTCCAGCAGCGGGGCGTCAGCGCCGAGTCCGTCGCGGAGATCCGCCGGACGAGCCCACGACGTCGGGCTGCAGCACCAGCAGACCATCATCCGCACCCTTACCGGAGATCGGCCCTCACGCAAGGAACTCGAACGGCGACGCCGCGAAGGGCCGTAGCGGCCGCCGGTACCGGGACCCAAGACGCGAAGCCCCGTCGGCTCAGCCGGCGGGGCGGGTCACGAAGTTCAGCAGGCGGTCGGGCACCCACACGACCTTGACGACCTCACGGCCGTCGAGGTGGCGGGCGACGTTGTCCAGCTCCCGGGCGGCGGCGACCGCGTCGGCCTCGGACGCGCCGGCGGGCAGCTCGGTGGTGTCACGCACCTTGCCGTCGACCTGGATGGGGATGCGCTTGCGGTCCTCGACGGTGAGATGCGCCTCGAACGTCGGCCATGACTGGCGGTGCACCGAGTCGTCGTGGCCGAGGCGGTGCCAGAGCTCCTCGGTGACGTGGGGGGCGATCGGCGAGAGCATCACCTGGATGGCCTCCAGCGCCTCGGTCACGGCCGGCCCGCGCACCCCCGCGTCGCGGAACGCCGCGGACACCTCGTTGGCCAGCGTCATGAGCTTGGCGATCGCGGTGTTGTACTTGAACGCCTCGAAGTCCTCGGTGACCGCGGCGATCGTCTTGTGGGTCGCCCGCCGCAGCGCCACCACCACGGGGCTGTCTGGCGTCGATCCGTTCGACGCCGTCTGGTCGGCGACCATCTCGTCGACCAGGCGTGCCAGGCGCGACAGCCACCGGAACATGCCGGCCTCGGACACGTCGGCCCAGTCGACGTCGTCCTCGATCGGACCCGCGAAGAGCATCGCGACGCGCAGCGTGTCGGCGCCGTACTCCTCGACGATGGCGCCGGGCTGCACGAGGTTGCCGCGCGACTTCGACATCTTCGTGCCGTCCATGATCACCATGCCCTGGGACTTCAGGCGGGTGAACGGCTCGGTGAAGCCAAGATGGCCGAGGTCGTGCAGGGCCTTGGTCAGGAACCGCGAGTACAGCAGGTGCAGGATCGCGTGCTCGATCCCGCCCGTGTACTGGTCCACGGGCATCCAGCGGCGCACGTCCTCGGAGTCGAACGCGACGTCGTCGCGCCCCGGCGAGCAGTAGCGCAGGTAGTACCACGACGAGTCCACGAACGTGTCCATCGTGTCGGTGTCACGCCGGGCCGGCCCCCCGCACGACGGGCAGTCCACATCCGCCCAGTCAGGGTGGCCGGCCAGCGGCGACTCGCCTTTGGGCTGGAAGTCGACCGTCTCGGGGTCGGGCAGGCGCACCGGCAGGTCCGCCGCCGGCACCGGCACCAGGCCGCAGTCCGGGCAGTGGATGATCGGGATCGGCGCCCCCCAGAAGCGCTGGCGTGACACCAGCCAGTCGCGCAGCCGGTAGTTGACCGCGTGACGTCCGCGGCCCTTGTCGGCCAGGTCGTCGGTGATCGTGCGCTTGGCCTCCTGCCACGTCAGGCCGTCGTAGCCCGGCGAGTTGACGACCAGCCCGTCGCCAGGGGCGGCCTCGGTCATGGTGGTCTCGTCGAGGTCGGCGTTCTCCACCGCGACGACGACCCGCACGGGCAGGTCGTAGGTGCGGGCGAAGTCGAGGTCGCGCTGGTCGTGGGCGGGCACGGCCATGATCGCGCCGGTGCCGTAGCCCACGAGGACGTAGTCGGCGGCGAACACCGGGATGCGCTCGCCGTTGACCGGGTTGACGGCGTGCACGCCGAGGTCAAGGCCCTCCTTGTCGCGCTCGGCCGTCTCGCGCTCGATGTCGGTCTTGCGCTGCACGCGGGTCAGGAACTCGTCGAACGCGTCGGCTGTGCCGCCGAGCTCCGCCCACCGCCGCGCGCTCGGGTGCTCGGGCGCGACGACGAAGAAGGTCGCGCCGAACAGCGTGTCGGGGCGGGTGGTGAAGACGACGACGTCCTCGCCGGCCTCCTCGATCGCAAAGGTGACCTCGGCGCCCTCGGAGCGCCCGATCCAGTTGCGCTGCAGGCTCAGGACCCGCTGCGGCCAGGTGTCGGTGAGCTGGTCCATGTCGTCGAGCAGGCGCTGCGCGAAGTCGGTGATCTTCAGGAACCACTGGGTCAGGGAGCGCTTCTCGACCAGCGCGCCGGACCGGTCGCTGTGGCCGTCGATGACCTGCTCGTTGGCCAGCACCGTCTGGTCCACGGGGTCCCAGTTGACCAGCGCCTCGCCGCGGTAGGCCCAGCCCGCCGCGAACAGCTGCAGGAAGATCCACTGGGTCCACCGGTAGTACTCGGGGTCGGAGGTGTGCAGCCGGCGCGACCAGTCCCAGCTGAACCCGAGGCGGCGCATGGTCGCGGCGTGCGTCTCGATGTTGGCGTAGGTCCACGTCGCCGGGTTCGCGCCCCGCTCGATGGCGGCGTTCTCGGCGGGCAGCCCGAAGGAGTCCCAGCCGATCGGGTTCATGACCTCGAACCCGCGCAGCCGCCGATAGCGCGCCACCGCGTCGGCCAGGCTGAACGCCTCGACGTGACCCATGTGCAGGTCCCCGGAGGGGTAGGGGAACATGTGCAGGGTGTAGAAGCGCGGCTTGTCGCTCGCGTCGTCGGCGATGTTCTGGCCCTGGTCCTCCCACGCCTGCTGCCAGCGCGGTTCGATGTCGTGGGGGTCGTAGCCGGTGGCCACGCAAGGCTCCTCGTCAGTCGGGGGTGTGCGCGGGCGAGTCTACCGAGGGGCCCTGGCGCCGGCGGTTGGGGACGGCGGGCTCGGCCGCTATGATGGCCGCCGGTGCGGGGCGTTAGCTCAGTTGGTAGAGCGCAACACTGGCAGTGTTGAGGTCAGGGGTTCGATTCCCCTACGCTCCACGAGCAGGGACGGCAGGGCACATGCGGAGCAGGTCCATGAGCGGCTGGGCGCCCCCGAGTCCGTCGACGCGGCTCACGACGCGGTCTTGGGTGCACCCCGGATCTGGCGGTAGGCGATCGTGACCGTGCTCTTCACGAAGTGCGCGAGGAACCCGGGGGGGCTCGTCCCGCGCGGCGGCAGGATCTCGATCTGCTCGAGCATCTGCAGCAGGTCGGAGGCCTTCCAGACCTCGACGACCTTGCTGTCCTCCAGGCGGTAGATGATCAGCTGGGTCATGTCGAAGGACTTGTAGGTCGGCGGGATCCCGAACATCGAGCCGTCGTGGGTCCCCTGCCACCGCCAGCGGGCGACGACCTTGTCGCCGGCGCCCCAGATCTGGTCGATGTTGGCGACGAGGTCGGTGGCCGCGTTCCGCAGGTAGCCCACGTGCAGCTTGAACGACGCGAGGCCGTTCTCCTCGCCCGGCTGGCGGTCGTGGTCGACCGCGTCCTCGGCGATCAGCTCGTCGGCGAGGTCGATGTTGCCCTCGGTCCAGATCTCCACCAGGATGCGGCGGACGATCTCGCAGTTGCGTTCGACGATGCTGTCGCTGCTGATGTCGGTCATGGTCTCCTCCCGGAGGTCAGGCCTGGGGAACGGCGCGGAAGTCCGGTAGCGCGTCCGGCGCCCCGCTCTGGTCGAGCAGGATCTGGGCGGTCATGATCCCGGCGAAGAACGAGCGCAGGAAGCTCCCGCCGATGCTCGTCCACTGGCTGCACAGCAGCAGGTGGTCGACGGGCGTCACCGGGGTCGGACGCTTGCTCTCGGTGTGCGCCGGCGTCTGCTCCCAGCTGTGGATGGCCCCGCCCCGGTTGAGCGAGAACCGTTCCACGGTGAGCGGCGTCGCGCTCTCCACGAACGTGAGGTCGTCGGTGAAGCCGGGCAGGATCGTGTCCAGCTCGCCCAGGAGCTTCTGGGTGCAGCGCTCCTTGATGTCCGCCCACGGGGTGCCCACGTCGTAGGGGGTGATGGCCTTGCAGACGACGATGTGCTCGCCCTCGGGGGCGACGCTCGGGTCGAGCAGCGACGTGGGTGTGATCCAGCGGACACCGAAGTCCCCCACCGACGTCATCCGGTAGGACTCCTCGTGGTCCCACGACGCGTGGGTGAAGATCTGGTGCGGAAGGTCCCATGCCGACAGGTCGAGGCGGCTGGCCGCGAACAGCAGGAACGCCGATCCCGAGACACGCATCCGCGACAGCTTGCGCAGGTACTTGGACGGGACGTGCTCGTCGGCCACGAGCTGCTCGAACGTCTGGAACGGGTCGGCGCCCGAGAGGACCCAGTCGGCGTGCAGCTCCTCCCCGTCGGCGAGGGTCACGCCGCGCGCACGCCCGTCGCTCACGGGGATGGCGGTGACACGGCAGCCCGTGCGGATGGCGCCGCCCCGGCTGGTGATGGCATCCGCCAGTGCGTGGATCAGTCGTTCGACACCGCCCTCGATCGCGAACAGGTCGTCGGTGTGCACGGTGGTGAGCTGCGCGAACGTCTGGAAGGCCGCCATGCTGGGCGGGACGCCGAGGTACTGCCAGGGCACCGCGCAGACGGCCTTGGCCCGGGGGTCGTCGATGTACTCGTCGAGCACGTCGGCCAGGGTCGACTGGCGGTAGCGGAACATGTTGGGTGCGGCCGCGACGGCCGCATCGAGGTCGCGCAGGTGCAACGCCGCAGGCATGTCGTGGGCCTCGCGATGCACGGTCCGGCACATCTCCCAGAAGCCGCGGATGCCCTCCGCCTCGTGGGGGAAGGCCTCGACGTGGGTCTCCACGTAGCCTTCCCGGTCCGCCGGCAGGTCGATCGCGTAGTCGGGCAGGATCGCCCGGTAGAAGTGCTCCGAGGGGATGAACGTGCAGCTGTCGCGCACGCCGAGGAGCTGGAGGACGCCGCCGAACAGCTGCTGGTCGGCCAGCAGGTGCACGGCCGGGTCGAAGGTGTACTGGCCGTGGTCGCCACGCTGGAACGCGTGGGCGTACCCGCCGAGGCCATCGGCCTGCTCGCACACCACCACCCGCCGCCCGGTGTAGGCGAGCAGCGCCCCCGCCGTGAGCCCGGCGATGCCGCTGCCGATGACGATGACGTCCGCGTCGAGGTCGTGCTCGGTCATGGGTGTTCCCGCCTGTCTTCCCGCCCGCCGGTGGGGACGGGATCATCGCCCCAGGTCGGCAGCGTCCAGTCGAGGACGACGCCGGCGTACTTCCACTTGCTCGTCTCCAGGGCGTCGAGCATGACCCGGTGGCCCTGCTTGACCAGGCCGGTCGTGACGGCATGGTCCAGCGCCAGGGGCACCGCCGCGGTGCCGGTCGCCCCGACCAGCGCGAGGTTCTCGACGACCCGCGGCTGGATGGTCAGCCAGTCGGCCGTGTCGACGTCGGCGCCCTCGAACTCCTCGACCATGTAGCCGGCGTTGCCCTCGGGGATGATGCACACGTCGATCTCGTCGGCCTTGGCCCCGCTGCCCTTCAGGATCGCCCGCAGCGACTCGACGAGCAGGTGAGGGGTGAAGCGGCCGGACTCCACGACGTCGACGTCGAGGACAACAAGGTGCTTCGCTTTGAGCTGCTCGTGGATCGGGGCGTGGGTGCCGGCGCCGACGATCTGCATCCCCGGCCGTTTCTCCCCGCCGATCGACCCCATGGCCGAGCCGATGATCCCACCGTCGCGGTCGTCGGCCGCCAGCACGACCGCGCCGGCTCCGTCGCCGAAGTTGTAGGGGTTCATGCGGTCGCGCATGCGGATCTTGTCGGGCGCCTTGCCGTAGAAGACCGGGACCAGCAGCGGCGAGATGCTCTCGCTGCCGACCACCAGCGCGTTGGTGTAGTCGCCCCGCTCGAGGTAGAGCCGGGCGATGTCGAGGGCCTCGACGAACCCTGCGCACCCGGACCGGATCTCGACCGCGGCGCACGACCGGATGCCCAACCGCTCCTGCAGCAAGGTGGCCATGGGCGGCAGCAGGAACTCGGGGCTGGCGGTCGACGACACGATCAGCTCGACCTCGGCGGCCTCGATGCCGGCCCGGTCCAGCGCCGTGACGGCGGCGTTGAAGGCCATCTCGGAGTTCGCGAACCGGTGCTCGCCCGTCTTGGGGTCGACCATCCAATGACGGGTCTTGACCTGGATGCCCTCGAGCACCTCGTCGGGCAGCGGGCCGACCAGCTCGAGCAGATCGTCGTTGGTGATGGCTTCGCCGGGGAGGAACGAGCCGGTCCCCACCACATGTGCCGTCGCCACTGGCTACCCTCCCGCCCAGGTTCACCGCCACGCAAGAACCGCACAGTCCCCGCAGAGTGGACGAGCCACCGCCCGTGGCGCCTGTACCCGGATCCTACCCGCACCGTCGTGGGGACGGAAGGCCCCCGAGCCAGGGCCTACCCGTCCGAACGGCGCCGCTGCCCCCGACGCATGCCGCGCCCGGACCGGCGCCCCTCCTTCACAGTCGGGGACGCGATGTCACCACGGCCGCCCGTCCGGTCCGCGGGGCGCTCCTCACGGCCGCAGTGGGCCATCCTGAGCTCGGTGCTGTAGCGGGTGGTGGGGCGACCGCACAGGCTGGCGCGACCGTCCGATCGGCCACGGCCGCCCGCCGGTCACGGCTGGATGGCCAGGTGGCCCACCCGGTTGTACGCGACGAGGTGTGCCTTCCCGGCGGCCAGCGCACCCGCCCCCGGCACGTCCAGCACGCTCACCGCGCAGTTGCCCACGGGCTTGACCGACCGGTGGCCGCCGGCGGGCAGCCCCAGGGCGGCGGCCCCCGCCACCCGGATCGGCCCGCCGTGGGTGAACACCACGACCGCGGGGCTCTCCGCACCGTGCGAGCCGACCGCGGCGACCACGTCGGCGAGGCCCTCGACCACCCGGGCACGCAGCTCGGCGAAGGTCTCCCCGCCCCCCGGTGCGACGTCCCGCCCGCCGGCCCACGCGCCGTAGCGCTCGGGATCCGCCGCGGCTGCCTGCGCACGGGTCAGCCCGCTCCACGAGCCCACGTCGATCTCGCGGAGACGTTCGTCGGCCTGCACCGTCACCGCGGCCAGCTCCTCGGTCGGGGCGGCGGTCTCGACCACCCGCGGTAGGTCGCTGCGCGCGAGGGCCGCCAGCCCGGGGTGGTCGCGGGCCAGCATGCGCGCGGTGGCCGCGGCTTGCGCATGGCCTCGCGCGGTCAGTCCCGGACCCCCGTGGCCCTGCAAGATGCCCGCGGCGTTCCACTCCGACTCGCCGTGGCGGACCAGGACCAGGCGGACAGGCCTCGCGGTGGTCAATCCGCCGCGGGCGCCAGCTCGTCGAAGGGCACCGTCGGCGCGTCCGACCACAGCCGCTCGAGGTCGTAGTAGGTGCGCTGCTCGGTGGTGAACGCGTGCACGACCACGTCACCGTAGTCCAGGAGCAGCCAGCCCGTGTCCTTGGTGCCCTCCCGGCGGCGTGGGGCCCGGTCGTGGAAGCGCTTCAGGCGGCCCTCGACCTCCTCGGCGACCGCGCCGAGCTGCCGCTCGTTGCCGGCCGAGACGAGCACGAAGAAGTCGGTGATGCCGAGCAGCTCACCGAGGTCGAGGATGCGGATGTTGGTCGCCTGCTTGCCTGCCGCGGCGGAGGCGGCGGCGAGGGCCAGCTCTCGTGACTCGGTGGTGTCGAGGGTGCTCAGATCGTCGCTCCCGGTCGGGGTCGTGGGCCGCCACCGGCGGGCCTCTCCCGCCGGGTGTCACTACTCCGGATCGTACCGATCCGGGGGCGGCCTTGCATGCCCCCAGGGTTGCGGCGCGTTGCATGCGGAGAGCTGCCCGGCCGTGCCGTACAGGCCGTGCTTGCGGGCGTACTGCTCCACCTCCCGCGGGATCAGGTAGCGCACCGACCGTCCCGCCGAGAACCGCTCACGCACGTCGGTGGAGGAGATGGCGAGGGCTGGCACGTCCAGCACCGTGACCGTGTCGGCGAGCCCCTCGGCCTCCAGGACGCCGACATCGTGACCGGGGCGGGTGGCGGCCACGAAGTGCGCCAGCTGCAGGCACTCCTCGGCGGACTTCCACGTGAGGATGTTGACGATCGCGTCCGCGCCGGTGATGAAGAACAGCTCGTCGGCGGGGCAGGCAGCCCGGAACTCCCGCAGCGTCTCCACCGTGTAGGTCGGCCCGTCCCGCTCGATCTCCATCCGGCTGAGCGTGAACGCCGTGTTGGCCGCCGTGGCCAGCACGGTCATGAGGTAGCGATGCTCGGCGGGCGTGGTGTCGCCCTTCTGCCACGGCTGGCCGGCCGGCACGAACACGACCTCGTCGAGGTGCAGGTCGGCGCGGGCCTGCTCGGCCGTGACGAGGTGGCCGAGGTGGATGGGGTCGAACGTGCCGCCCATGATGCCGATGCGGCGCGTCCCGACCATGCGCCGATCCTAACCCGCCGGGTGTGGGTCGCGAGAAACCCCTATTTTCAGGCGTAGCGCACGTGTTTGGCCATTGTGAGCGTCTCAGGGTAGAGCTGCCATCGCGCGCAGCATCCCCGCTCACCGGGACCCGCGCTGGGACCGGTTGTGCAGCACCCGAGGCGTACCGGAGGCATCCCATGACTGTGACCAACGGCGTGAGCCGACCCGCTCTGCGACTCAGCGCGGTGTTGGTCGCGCTGACCATGGCGTTGGCCCTGCTGCCCCGCACTGGCGCCGCGCAGGATGCTGACGATGCGTGCCCGGAGGCGGCGCCGGAGTCGGACTTCAGCGATCGTGACAAGATCCCTGACGCGCACGTCGGGAACGTCGATTGCGCCGCGCACTTCGACATCGTCAGCGGTTTCGAGGACGGCACCTACCGGCCGCAGTTTCAGGTGCGACGCGACCAGATGGCGTCGTTCATCGCGTTGATGCTGGACGCGGCAGACGTGGAGCTGCCGCAGGGAGACGCTGACACGTTCGACGACGTGCCCGACAGCAACGTGCACGCCGACAACATCAACCGCCTCGCCGCCGCAGGCATCGTGGAGGGCGGGCCGTTGGGTCTGCCCGCGAACGAGTACGGTCCCGAGCTGCGGACCCGGCGTGACCAGATGGCCTCCTTCCTGATGCGGGCCGCCGGTTTCGCCTTGCATGACGACATCGACGCGTTTGACTCCAACGACCAGCAGTTCACCGACGTGCCGTCGGGCAACGCGCACTTCGCCAAGGTCAACGGCGCGGCCAAGAACGGCATCGCCCAGGGCACCGGCGGTGGGCTCTACGCCCCGAGGGAGGAGACCCGCCGTGACCAGATGGCCACCTTCGTGGTGCGCCTGCTGTGCTTCCTGATCTGTGACAGGGACGGCCCGGTGCTGGACGTCGTGCTTGACCCCACCTCCTGCGAGATCGGCGGGGAGCTGACCGCCACGGCCACCTTGAGCATCGAAGGTGACCCGGTCGAGGGCCAAGACGTGGACTTCGCCACGTCGGGTGTGGCGACCACACCGGACGCAGGCAGCGCCGAGACCGATGCTGCCGGCGAGGCCGACTTCACCTTCACCGTCGTGGGCGCCGGCACGCTCACGGTGACCGCGACGTGGAGCAGCAACGGGCAGGACGCAACCGGGACCGCGCAGATCGACTGTGGCGTCGTGGCTGCGTGGGACGTGGCCCTGTCGTGGCTCAACGAGGTCGACGACTCCGATCCGGACAACCCCGAGTTCAGGCAGGGCGAGGAAGGCACCACCGGTGACGCGCGGCTGGTCGTGACCGAGCTCGCCGGTTCCCACATGTTGGCGTTCGAGCTGGACGCGTCAGCGGTGACCGCACCGTTCTGCGACGCCCCCGGGGCGCACCTGCATCAGGGCGGCCTCGACGAGAACGGTCCGGTGGTGGTGTTCTTCGCCACCTGCGCCGACTTGCAGGCCACCAACGGTGTGGTGGCGGGCGAGCTGACCGACGACGACTTCAGTGGCGGCGTGACCATCCAAGACGTGCTGGACGACCCCGAGAGCTTCTATGTCAACGTGCATTCGGCAGCGTTTCCGCCGGGGGCGATCCGCGGACAGCTACCCGACGGTGGGCAAGGCCTGATCCCCCAGCCCTAGCAGGAGGAGCCTTGGCGCAGCGCATCGACACCGGCGAGCTCGAGGCCCGGTTCGGCGGCCTCGCCGCCGACCTCGAGCATGACGAGATCGCGGCGCTGGCGCTGCGCCTGCGCCCCCTCGAGCTCAACGCCGGGGAGGTGCTGATCACCGAGGGCACCCCGACCGGCGGTCTGCACCTGGTGTGGGAGGGAGCCCTCGACGTCGCCGTGGGCAACGCGAACACGCACGTCGGCACGGTGGAGCGGGGCGGGTACGTCGGCGAGGTCTCGCTGCTCGATCCCGGACCGGCGAGCGCCACCGTGCGCTCCGAACAGGGCGCGACCGTGCTCGTGCTCGATCCCGAGGAGCTCGCCTCGTTCGAGGAGGCCTATCCGCGCGCCGCGGCCGCGCTGCTCCACGAGCTTGCGCGGGTGCTCGCGCAGCGCGTTCGTCTGTCCGCCCGCCAGCTCCCGGCCACGGCGCTCGATGCGCCGATCGTCGCGGGGGTCGGCGAGGCGCCGCCTCCCGGCGTCGACAACCTGTCGGACGCGCCGACGCGATTCACCGCCGGCGCGCTCCTGGCCCAGGGCGGTCGCCGGGCAGCGGGGGCCTACCTCATCCGTTCGGGCACGGTGCTGCGGACGATGACCGCCGACGACGGCGGCGCCGAACTCCTCGCGTTGCCCGCAGGGGCGATCGCCGGGGCGGAAGCGCTCCTGCCCGCCGTCCTCGCCACCGACCTCGTCGCGGACGGGGAGGTCGAGGCCAGCCTGCTCCCGACCGCCGAGCTCGCTCGGCAGGCCCACGCCGACCCGCTGCAGTTCCTCGCCGTGCAGCGGGCCGTCGCCGCCGAGCTGGCTCGCGAGCTCCGTGCCCTCACCGTCGCGCACCAGCAGCTGGCGCCGCGGGTGACCCCGAGCGCGACGACCGACGTGGCCGTCATCGGCGGTGGGGTGCTCGGGCTCGCCTATGCGTGGTTCGTCAAGGAGGCGGCGCCCCAGACCGCCGTGACCGTGCTGGAGCGCCGATCGTCGCCGGGCTACAAGATCGGCGAGAGCACGCTCGGGACCACCACCCGCGCGATGCAGCGGATGGGGTTGAGCTTCCCGGTCATGCGTCGCCTCTTCGGCATCAAGGCCGGGATCCGTTTCTGGTGGACGGGCCCCGGCGACCCGCAGCTGCATGGTCATGTCGACGCCGGCGACGTCGATGAGACCTTCCAGGTGGAGCGGCGCGTCCTCGAGACCGCGCTCATGGAGACCGCGCGCCGCCGCGGCATCGACGTCCGTGCGGGCACGAAGGTCCAGGTCCCGACAGCAGAGATCAGCCGCGACGGGGCGCGTCTGCCATGCGCGGACGACGCCGGCCGGTACGACCTGGGTGCGCGGCTCGTCTGCGACGCCTCCGGTCCCGCCGCCGTCCTCACCCGCAGGTTCGGCCTGTACCGACGGGCGCCCGAGCGTCTCGGCACCTTCAACACCCACTCCTACTACGCCTACTTCAGGCAGAAGCAGGACGTGGCCGAGCGGTTCTGGGATGCACCGGCAACCCGCCACATCTGCTTCGAGCAGGGCTGGTGCTGGTTCATCACCGTCACCTCGTGGGAGGGCACACCGCAGGAGAACCTGGAGGCGATGATCCGTTTCCTGCTCGACCACCCGGAGGGGCGGGACGAGTCCTACCCGACCCGGCGCGACCTCGAGAACCGGTTCGGCTGCCGCAGTGAGCCGATCTTGAGCGTGGGCTTCACCGTCCGCGAGGACCTGGACACCGCCGGCGGCCTGTCGCTGGAAGGACGGTTCCGCCACTACCTCGACCGCTATCCGGTGATCCGCGGGATCCTCGACCACTACGAGCCCCTGGCAGCGCCCTACGGCAAGAAGCCCTACTCGGCGTTCCTGAACCTCGTGCACGATGCCTCGGCCGTCACCGGCGACGGGTGGTGCGCGGTCGGGGACGCGGCCGGCTTCACGAACCCGCTGTTCTCCCCCGGCTTGACGTTCGGGACCGGCACCGCCTACGAGGCGGCACAAGACACCGTCCGGGCGCTCGCCAGCCGTGACGTGTCGCGGGCGTCCTTCCGCGCCTACCAGCACTACGCCGAGCGCATGCACCCAACCCTCATGGCCTTCAACGACATGCTCTACCGCTCCTTCCGGCAGCAGCAGACCTTCGAACGGGCTTTGGCCATGTTCCTGTTCCACAGCGCGGGCGATGTCCTGCAGCGCGAGGTCTACTCCGACACCGACCCGTACGTCTGGGACCTCCTCAACCCCGAGTTCACCCGGCGCGTCGACGAGGTGCGGCGGGTCCTGCGCACCGCTGAACAGCGCGGGAGCGACCCCGAGGACACGGCCCGCGAGGTCCGCGAGATCACCGATCCCTACATCCGCAGCGTGCTGGACCGCCCGGAGATGCGCGACATGGACCTCCGGCCTGCCCTGCGGGAGTTCGACGCGAGCGGCGAGCGCCGCGGCGACCGGCACCCCGAGCCCGGGCCCTTCACCGCCGTCCGCTGCGGGGACTGCCGGCTGTTCTACGACGGGGTGCTGGAGCGCTGCTGCGTGTGCGGGGCCGACCGTGCCGTCGGGATGCCGGTCTAGCGGGCTACACCCGCACCTGGCCGTCGCCCTCGACGATGTACTTGGTGGTGGTCAGCTCGGCCAGGCCCATCGGTCCGCGCGCGTGCAGCTTCTGGGTGGAGATACCGATCTCCGCGCCGAACCCGAACTCGCCGCCGTCGGTGAAGCGGGTGGAGGCGTTGACCATGACCGCCGCGGCGTCGACCTCGGCGGTGAAGCGCCGGGCGGCGGCTCGGTCCTCGGTGACGATCGCCTCGGTGTGCATGGTGCCGTGCCGGGCGATGTGGGCGAGCGCGGCGTCGAGGTCGTCCACGACCCGCACGGCCATGCGCAGGTCCAGGTACTCGGTGTCCCAGTCCTCGTCGGTGGCCGGGGCCACGTCGGCCAGGCGCTGGGCGTCGGCGTCACCGACCAGCTCCACGCCCTCGGCGCGAAGGGCCGCGCTCACCGACGGCAGGAACGCGTCCGCGACCGCCCGGTGCACCAGCAGCGTCTCGGCCGCGTTGCAGACGCTCGGGCGGTGCGCCTTGGCGTTGACGGTGATCGCGCGGGCCGCCGCCAGGTCGGCGGCGGCGTCGACGTAGACGTGGCAGTTGCCGACCCCGGTCTCGATCACCGGGACCTGCGCGTCGGCGACCACGGCGTTGATGAGCCCCGCCCCGCCCCGCGGGATCAGCAGGTCGACCAGGCCGCGGGCCCGGCAGAGCTCCTTGACCGACTCCCGGCTGGTGTCGCTGATCAGGCTGACCACGTCGGCGGGCAGCCCCTGGGCCACCAGCGCCGCGCGCAGGATGTCGGCGAGCACCGTGTTCGAGTGGATCGCTGTCGAGGAGCCCCGCAGCACGCAGGCGTTGCCGCTCTTGACGGCGAGGCCCGCGGCGTCCACCGTGACGTTGGGCCGTCCCTCGTAGACCATGGCGATCACCCCGAGTGGCACCCGCACCTGGGTGACCTGCAGGCCGTTGGGCAGGGTGAACCCGCGCACCACCTGCCCGGTCGGGTCGGTCAGCCCCACCAGGTCGCGCAGGGCCTCGGCCATCGCAGTCAGCCGCTGGGGGGTCAGGGTCAACCGATCGAGCAGCGCGTCGGGGACCCCCGCTGCGCTGGCGGCGTCGACATCGGTCGCGTTGGCCGCGAGCACCCGGGCGTGGCCGGCGTCCAGGGCGGCTGCCATGGCCTGCAGCGCCGCGTCGCGGGTCGCGGTGGACGCACGAGCGAGCGCAGGCGCGGCGGCCTTCGCCGCGGCGCACACGTCAAGGACAGCCGACATAGCAGGTAGCCTCCTCTCAAGCCCTGAGGAGCCATGCTAACCGGGAGAGCGGCAGTGAACGACTTCGAGGAGGCGCTGGCGGCCAAGCTGGCGCGCAACGCCGAGATCGCACGCGAGCGCCAGGACAACGTCGAGGCGATGGCTCGCTACGAGGAGGAACAGGCCGAGCAGGCCAAGCACGAGCGGGAGCGGCTGGGAAAGGAGCAGCGCGCCCGCCACGGTGAGCTCGTGGAGGCGTTGACCAATGCGGCGCAGGGCCTCAAGGCCGCCTCCCCCGAGGACTTCATCGTGCGCCTGGGCTGGACGCAGTCGGGCGAGGAGTTCATCGCCAAGATCTCCACCCGGCGGATGGAGCCGGCCCGGTCCCTGCTGATCGAGTTGGACCGTGACGACGACGAGGTGCTCGCCCGCTGGCACAGCGACGTCGGCCACTCGCTGGAGCTGTGGCGCCTGCTCGACGTCGACCCGCAGCTGCTGCACGACCTGGTGCTGCAGGTCGCCGACCAGGACCTGTGGCGCCAGCAGACCCGCCACCCCCCGCCGTTCCCGGGCGCGCGCCAGTAAGGAGCACCCCCGCCTGGACCGTGCTGTTCCACCGTGAGGCGGCGGTGGTGACCGACCGCGGGAGCCCGCTGTCGCACGCCGCGATCGTCGCGCGGGAGCACGGCATCCCCGCGGTGGTCGGCACGCAGACCGCGACCAGCACGATCACCGACGGCCAGGCCGTGCTGGAGCGCTTGTCCGACGCGCCGTCCTGCAGGGCACCTACTTGGCCGTCGACCCCGAGCAGGTCCGGCGGCACCTGGCCGCCCTCGACGGCCTCGTGGCGTTCGCCGGCGCGGTCGAGTCTCACCTCGGTGAGCAGCCGGCTGACCCGCCGGGTCCCGGGGGTGTGAACAGCGGCTGCCGCTGTCGGCTGTGGACAGACGCCGCTGGCGGGGCGAGCATGGCGGTAGCGTTGCCACATGGACCAAGGAGGGCGACCGTGGCTGTCTCTACCGGCGCCGGCATGGCGCAGGCCCAGTTGGCGCGGCTGGAGGCTGAGGGCAAGCTCGACGAGGCGTTGCGCTACGAGATCCTCAACGGCGAGCTGGTGGTCCGCGGGTTCCCGCTGATCGCCCACGAGGAGGCGGTCAACGTGCTGATGGTGCACCTCCTCTCCTGGACCCACGAGCATGGCGGCAAGGTGTTCGCGGGTGCGGGCATCGAGATCGGCGCGCAGCAGCTCGGTCCCGACGTGGCGTTCATCGGCCCCGAGCGGGTCGGCGAGCTTGACGCCGACGGCTTCCACGTCCCGCCCGACCTGGTCGCCGAGGTGACCTCGCCGGGCACGCGCAGCCTGGACCTGCACGAGAAGCGCGACATCTACCAGGAGCTGGGGGTCGGGGAGTACTGGGTGGTGGACCTGCGCCGCCGGCGGGTGCTGGTCCACCGCCTGGACGCCGCCGACGAGGCCCGCACGGTCACCAGCGGCACGCTGGTCACACCAGTCGCGCCGGGTCTTGGCGTCCCGGTCGCCGAGCTGTTCGCGGGCCGGTAGCGCCTCTGGCCACATGCGGCGCTACTGGAAGGGCTGGCGCCAGCCGAACGTCGGGCGGCCGTTGGCCTGGTGCAGGGCCCGGGCGGCATGGCCCGTGAGGTTGGCCAGCAGCAGTCCGACGGCGATGCCGGCCGGCACCATGGGCTGCGGACGAGACTCGCCCTCGCCGACGACGCCGGGCACGTCCAGGACCATCTCGATCCGCTCGTCCAGGGGCGGCAGCGGCTCGGCCGGCGGCACCTCCTCGACCGGCTCGGGGGCCGGCACCGGCTCCGGTGACGGCGGCGCCATCGGGACGGGCGCGGGCTCAGGCGCGGGCACCGGCTCGGGAGCCGGCGGGGGTGGCGGAGGCGGCGGTGGCGCCGCAGGCGGCGGCGCGCCCTCCGCGGTGGAGACGGCGGTCGCGGCGGCAGCCAGGTCCACCACCCCCGCTCCCCCGGGTCCGGGCCGGGCCGTGGCGAACAGCAGCTCGCGCACCTGCTGGGGGGTGCGCCCCGCGCTACGCAGGATGGCCGCCCCACCGGACACGACCGGCGCGGCGAACGAGGTGCCGTCCGCGCGGGCGTAGCCGCCCTGGATGTAGGTCGAGATGATCTCCACCCCGGGCGCGAACAGCGTTCGTGCGTCGCGGTTGGAGTGTGGCCATGCCCGGCTCTGCCGGTCGCTCGCCCCGACGACGATGACCGGGGTCTGCGGGGCGTACGGCGTCGTCGCACGACCCTCGTTGCCGGATGCGGCCACCACGACCACGCCGGCCGCGTGCGCCTCGGCGATGGCCGTCTCCACGTCGCTGCCGATGATCCCACCGCTCCCGCCCGTCAGGCCCGGCGCCTCCGCCAGGCTCAGGTTGATGACGTCCGCCCCGTTGCGCGTGGCCCACCGCACCCCCTCGGCGACGTCCTCGGAGCTGCCGGTCCCGCCGCTGTCCAGCACGCGCACGGGCAGGATGCTCGCCTGCGGGGCGACCCCCACCCCGCCGACGCCGTTGCCGAGCACCGCGGCGATGACGCCGGCGACCAATGTGCCGTGCCCGTTCGGGTCATCGGGCGGGGTGCCCGGCTCGATCAGGTCGACACCGCCCCGGACACGCCCGGCGAGGTCGGGATGGGCGGCGTCGACCCCGGTGTCCACCACGGCGACCACCACGTTGGCGCCCTGGGTCAACGCCCACGCGTCGAAGGCGCCGACCTGTGGCAGGTGCCACTGCTCGGGCACCAGCGGGTCGTCGGGTGGGATGACCGCGCCCAGCGCCAGGCTGGACAGCAGGACAAGGCCCCAGGCGAGCGCGCGACGCATAGCAGCAAGAATGACAGGGCGGCGCCTCCGCCGCACCTGCCCGACCGGCACTCCCGGGCGCGACCACCGGCGGTGGGCGCCCGTGCCGAGGCGTCGGGCCGGGGGAGCAGCGCTGTGAGGCTCAGGCCGGCAGGTGGTGGAGCACGTAGGCGGTGACCGGCTCGGCCTTGCCCTTGATCTGCAGCGGGGGCAGGGCCTCGACGACCACCCCCTCGGGCAGGGACGCGCGGGTGCCCTCACCGATCAGCACCCCCCCGACCGGGGCCTGGGACTCGAGCCGGGCCGCCAGGTTGACCGTGTCGCCGATGAAGTCGTGCTTGCGGTGCCCCCGCTCCCCGACCACCCCGGCGGCGACCGCCCCGCTGTTGACCCCGACGCGGAACCGCGGCCAGTCCGGGTTGGCGGCGGCGACCTCGGTGGCGACCTCCTGGAAGGCCAGTGCGGCGCCGGCGGCGAGTCGGGCGTGGTCGGGCTGGCCGCCGTGCTTGTTGAACACGACCATGATCGCGTCCCCGATCAGCTGGTGGACGGCACCGCCGTGCTGCTGCATGAGGGGGATGAGGCGCGCGAAGTAGACGTTGAGCATCGCCTGCACCTCCTGGGGCTCAGTCCGTTCGGAGTAGGGCGTGAACCCTTGCAGGTCCGCGAACAGGATGCTCGCCTCGGAGGTCCCGTCCAGGGTGTGTTGGAGGTAGAGGGCGCTGAACCGCTCCTCGTGCCACTCCTGGCGGGCCGCGCCGGCGATCAGGCCGAACGCGGCGAGCATGAGCACGTGCCACTCCCACCAGGACAGGCGCCAGTTCACCGCCGCCGTCAGGACGACCAGGGCGGCGGCGAGCAACGCGAACGCCACGGCGAACGCGAGCACGATCGGCGTCCCCCGGCGCTGGTACAGCCGCAGGTAGCCCCACGCGCCGGCCGTGTACCCCAGCACCCCGACGACAGCGAAGGCGAGCTGCCAGCCACCGAGGGTCTCCCGCGCGACGGCGTCGGCCAGCGGCGGGAGCTGCGCGACCGAGAGGACGGCCCACACGACGATCAACGCGAACAGCGCGGTCATGATCAGCCGCGAGCGCGCCATGATGCGCTGGGCCGTCGTCGGCGAGAGCTCGATGGCCGAGAGCGCGGCGAACACGCCCCCCACGACCAGGCCGACCGGTGTCGCCAGCTCGAACCCCGCGTTCGGGCCGAGCAGCACCCCGGGGGTCGCGAGCGCGTGCAGGCCCAAACCGCCCGCGGCGGCGATGAAGGCCATGGAGACCATGAACAGGCGCGCGTCCCGGCGCCGGCGGGACGCCGCCGTCACGGTGGAGCCGAGAGCCGTGGCGATCACCGCCGCGGCCAGCACGAGCCAGAAGTGCGCGGGGTGGTTCTGCCACAGGCCGTCCAACGCCGGTCGCAGCCGCAGGACCGCCAGCAGCGCCAACGGGGCCAGCACGGCCACGACCACCACGGCGACCCCGAAGGTCTTGCGTCGCGTCTGGGTCTCGTTCGTGTCAGCGACTGGCATCGGTGTGCACCCTAGGCCACCACGACCAGCGAGTCGCGGTGGATCACCGCGCGGGCGTACTCGGCGCCGAGCTCGGCGGTGGCCGCACCGGTGGACCGCCCGAGCAGCCGCTCGACGTCGTCGCGTCCGTACGCCACCAGCCCGCGGGCGACGACCCGCTCGTCGGGTCCACGCACGTCGACGGCGTCACCCGCCGAGAAGCGCCCGTCGACGGCGACCACACCGGCGGCCAAGAGCGACTTGTTGCCCTCGACCAGCGCCGTCACGGCGCCCTCGTCGACGAACACCGAGCCCTGGGGCGCGGTCGCGAACGCGATCCAGAGCTTGCGGCTCTCGGGGCGCCGGGCGTTCGGCGGGAACCAGGTCCCCACCGGTGCGCCCCCGACGACCGCACGCACCACCCCCGGCCGGCGCGCATTGGCGATCACGCAGTGGGCGGCGCTGAAGGTCGCGATCCGCACCGCCTCCACCTTGCTGGCCATCCCGCCGCTGCCCACGTCGGACCCGGTCCGATCGAACGTGCGGGTGTCCAGGGTGCTCAGGTCGTCGACGCGGTCGAGCACCGGCAGGTCGGGAACCTGGCTCGGATCTCCGTCGAGCAGCCCGTCGACGTCGGACAGCAGCACGAGCAGGTCCGCGCCGAGCATGCTGGCCGCCAGCGCCGCCAGCCGGTCGTTGTCACCGAAGCGCAGCTCGTCGGTGGCGACGGTGTCGTTCTCGTTCACGAGCGGGACCGCTCCGAGCTCCAGCAGTCTCTCGAAGGTCTGGCGGGCGTTCAGGTACCGCGCCCGCTGGACGACGTCGTCGGGAGTCAGCAGCACCTGCCCGCACACCATGCCGTGCACGGCGAAGGACTGCTGGTAGGTGTGCACGAGGAGGCCCTGCCCGACACTGGCCGTCGCCTGCAGGGTGGGCAGGTCGCTCGGCCGGTGCACGAGCCCGAGGGGGTGCAGCCCAGCGGCGACCGCCCCGCTGGACACGAGCACCACCTCGACGCCCTTGGCACGCACGGCGACCAGCTGGGTGACCAGGTCGGCGACCAGGTCGCGGTCCAGTCCCCCCGTCGGACCGCGCAGGCTCGACGAGCCGACCTTCACGACCACCCGGCGTGGAGGGTCGAAGCGGGCCGTGGTCACGCCCCGCCCCGGCCACCCGCCAGACCGTCGGCGGGGCCGTCGGTCTGGTCGTCCTCGGCTGGGTCCTCGGGCGGGAGGTCGGCCTGGTCAGGTTCGAACGCGAACACGGCGCCGGCGATCTCCACGTCGTCGCCGCGCACCGCCCCCGCCTTGACCAGCGCGCGCTCCACGCCCGCGCGCACCAGCCGGCCCTGCAGGTGGCGGACAGCCTCGGGGTTGTCGAGGTCGGCCATGACCACCCAGCGCTCCACGCGATCCCCGGACACGCGGAACCCACCCTTGATCTGCTCGACGGCGAAGTCCACCTTGGAGTGCTGACCGGCGGGGCGCAGCACCGGTCGCTCGGGGGTGTGCTCGGGTGTCGTCTGCTGGGTGCGCGCGAACGCGACGAGGGCGGCGAGGCGGTGGCGCAACGCCGGGAGCCCCTCCCCCGTGACCGCGCTGCCGGCCAGGACCTCCCACCCGGCCGCCTCCAGGTCCGGGCGGATGATCTCGGCGGTGTCACGGTCGGCGTCGACCTTGTTCAGCCACACCAGGGCCGGGCGCTCCAGCAGCTCGGACTGGTAGGCGGCCAGCTCGGCGACGATGGTCGCCAAGTCGTCGCGGGGGTCGCGCTGCTCGTAGTTCGCGCAGTCCAGGACATGCACCAGCACCCCGGCGCGCTCGACGTGGCGCAGGAACTCGTGGCCGAGGCCGCGGCCCTCGCTCGCCCCCTGGATGAGGCCGGGGACGTCGGCGACCACGTAGTCGAGGTCGTCGTGGCTCACCACCCCCAGGTTGGGCGCCAGCGTGGTGAACGGGTAGTCGGCGATCTTCGGCTTGGCGGCCGACAGCCGCGCGATCAGCGACGACTTGCCGCCGTTGGGGTAGCCGACCAGCGCCACGTCCGCGACGAGCTTCAGCTCCAGGACCAGCCACCGCTCCGAGGCCGGCTCGCCGTGCTCGTGGAAGCGCGGCCCCCGGCGCTGCGCGGTGGCGAAGGCGGCGTTGCCCCGCCCGCCCCGCCCGCCCGCGACCGCGACCAGCTCCGCACCGTCGCCGAGCAGGTCGCCGAGCACGGTCCCGTCGGCGTCGCGCACCACCGTGCCCCGGGGCACCGTCAGGACCACGTCCTCGCCGTCGGCACCCCGGCGCAGGTCCCCCTCGCCGTGCTGGCCGTTGCCGGCCTTGCGGTGGGGACGGTGGTGGTAGTCCACGAGCGTGGCCACGTTCGAGGACGCGCGCACCACGACCGACCCCCCGTGCCCGCCGTCCCCGCCCTCGGGGCGCCCCTTGGGCTCGAACGGCTGGCGCGCGAAGGCCGTGACGCCGTCGCCCCCGTGCCCACCGGCCACGTGCACCTTCACCTGATCCACGAACGTGCTCATCGCGTCCAGCCTACGACGAGGGCCTCAGGCGAGAGCCTGCTGGAGGTCGGCGACGAGATCATCGGGCTCCTCGATGCCCACCGACAGGCGGATGAGGTCGTCGGGCACCGCCACCGGCGAGTCGGCGGTGGACGCATGGGTCATGCGCCCCGGATGCTCGACGAGGGACTCCACACCGCCGAGCGACTCGGCGAGGATGAACAGCCGGAAGCGGGCGCAGGCCCGCAGGGCGGCCTCGACGTCGGCCATGCGGAACGACACCATGCCGCCGAAGTCGTGCATCTGGCGGGCGGCGATCGCATGGCCGGGATGCTCGGGCAGCCCCGGATAGAGCACCGCGGTCACGGCCGGGTGGGCTCGCAGGGCGTCGACGACCGCCCGTGCGCCCTCGCAGTGGGCGCGCATCCGGACCGCGAGGGTCTTGACCCCGCGCAGCGTGAGCCACGCGTCCCACGGGCCCGGGACCCCGCCGATGGCGTTCTGCAGGAAGCCGATGCGCGCGGCCAGGTCGTCGTCGTCGAGCAGGACCGCACCGCCCACCACGTCGCTGTGGCCGCCCAGGTACTTGGTGGTGGAGTGCACGACCATGTCGGCCCCCAGCGCCAGCGGCTGCTGCAGGTAGGGCGTGGCGAAGGTGTTGTCCACGACCACCAGCGCCCCGCGCTCGCGCGCGAACGCGGCCAGCGCCGCGATGTCGAACACCGTCAGCAGCGGGTTGGTGGGCGTCTCGATCCACAGCATGCGGGTGGCGGGTCGCCACGCGGCGGCGACCGCGTCGAGGTCGGCCAGGTCCACCGGGTCGAACGCCAGCCCCCACGGCGCGTGGACCTGGGCGAACTGTCGGTACGTGCCGCCGTAGACGTCGTTGGCCAGCACGACGTGGTCGCCGGGGCCCAGGGTGCGCAGGACCGCGTCGCCGGCCGCCAGCCCCGAGGAGAAGGCGAACCCGTGGGCCGCGCCCTCCAGGGACGCGAGCGCGACCTGCAGCGCGTCGCGGGTCGGGTTGGCGCTGCGGGCGTACTCGTACCCGGAGTGCCGGCCGACCTCGGTCTGGGCGAACGTGGAGGTCTGGAAGACGGGCACCGCGACGGCACCCGTGCGCGGCTCGGGCGCCTGCCCCGCGTGGATGGCGCGGGTGGAGAACCCCGCTTGGGTCACGGCGACGCCTTCATCTCGGTCCCCACCCTCCACGGCGACTACGTCGCCGCCTCTCCCGTGAGGAAGTCCAGGACGTCGGCGCGGGTCAGCACGCCGATCGGCGTCGGACCCTCGCACACCACCACCGCCGGGCCCTGCGAGGTGAGGACCGCCATCGCGTGGTCCACGGTGTCGCGCGCGTCGACCATGGGCAGCGGATCGTCCATGACCTGCGCGACCGTCTGGTCGAGCACGCCGGTGTCGCGGTAGGCCCGGTCGAGCAGGCCGCGCTCGGCGATGCTGCCGAGGACCGCGTCGCGCGACTCGATGTGGACGGCCGCGGCGCCCGACCCCGCCCCCTCGGTCTTGACCACCGGCATCTGGCTGACGCCGTAGCGGTGCAGCGTGGCGATCGCCTCGCGGACCGACTCGTCGGGGTGCACGTGCACGATCGCGGGCAGGTCCCCGTGGCGGGCTGCGAGCACCTCGGAGAGGCGCGCGGCGGCCCCACGCCGGTCGAGGAAGCCGTTCGCGGCCATCCACTCGTCGTTGAAGATCTTGGACAGGTAGTTGCGCCCGCTGTCGGGCAGCAGCACGACGATGATGGCATCCGGCGGATACTGTGCTGCCACCGCCAGGGCCGCCCACGCCGCCAACCCACCCGAGCCGCCGACGAGCATGCCCTCCTCGCGGGCGAGCCGGCGGGTGGCCAGGAAGGCATCACGGTCGCTCACCGTGACGTAGCGGTCGACGACGCTGGGGTCGAAGGTGGCGGGGATGAAGTCCTCCCCGACGCCCTCGACCAGGTAGGGGTAGGCCTCGTCGCCGGAGTACAGCGAGCCCTCCGGGTCGGCCCCCACGATCTGGACGTCGGCGTTCTGCTCCTTCAGGTAGCGGCCCGCGCCGCTGATGGTGCCGCCGGTGCCCACACCCGCCACGAACACGTCGAGCTTGCCCTCGGTCTGGCGCCAGAGCTCAGGGCCGGTGGACGCGTAGTGCGCCTCGGGGTTGGCCTGGTTGGCGTACTGGTTCGGCTGGTAGGCCCCGGGGATCTCGTCGGCCAGGCGCTCGGCCGTGCGGTAGTAGCTGCGCGGGTCCGCGGGCTCGACCGCCGTGGGGCAGGTGACCACCTCCGCCCCGTAGGCGCGCAGGAGGCTGATCTTCTCCTGGCTCATCTTGTCAGGCATCACGAACACGCAGCGGTACCCCCGCTGCGCGGCGGCGATCGCCAGCCCGGCACCGGTGTTGCCGCTGGTCGGCTCGACGATCGTGCCGCCGGGCCGCAAGTGCCCCGCGCGCTCGGCGGCCTCGATCATGGCCATGCCGATACGGTCCTTGACGCTGCCGCCCGGGTTCATGTACTCGACCTTGGCGATCACCGTCGGGGGGACGGCCGCGCTGAAGCGGGCCATCCGGACCAGGGGGGTATCGCCCACCAGGTCCACGAGCGAGTTCACGATCATGGGCGCCCCTGGCACTCGGCTACCCCCGCAGCCTAACCGACGTGTGGGCCGCCGGAGCTCACCGGGCGAGGCGGGCGGTCACGCGATCGGTGACCGGGGCGACCTCGGCCGGGATCCGGGGCGTCGGGGCGAGCACGGGGTAGGCCACCTGCGGGTGCCCGCCGCGCACCACCACGACCCGGTCTGCGAACAGGGCGGCCACCCCCACGTCGGTGACGGCCACGACCGTGGTGAGCCCCAGGTCGGCCACGCCCGCCAGGTCGGCCAGCGCCAGATCGTGGCTGCCCGCGCCGGCGCGCGTGAAGGGATCGGTGATCGCGAGCGCGCGCATGCCGACCCGTGCGGCCTGGACCGCGTGGATGCGCACCGTGCCGGCGGCTGCCGCGACGGCCCCGTCCAACATGGCGCAGTCTTCCAGCGCGTCGGCCAGGGCGTCCAGGACCTCGCGGGTGCCGTCGCCCACCAGCGCGAGGGTCTCGCCGACCAGGACGTTCAGGCCCGGCACCCGGGCGGCGTAGCGGGGGGTGCGGTCGGTGCCCCAGGTGTGCACGACGAGCTCGTCGGGGCTGAGGCCCACCCGGGTGGACGGGCGAGCGGTCTGCGGCGCGGTCTGGGTGGGCATGGGGCGATGATCGGGGGCGCCTGCACCGTCCACAACAAGGACAACGCTGCAAACCCCGTCGGGTCGCAGGATCAACCGTGTAAAAGCGGGGACTACCCGTGGATCTCGGCGTACTTGCGCTTCCGCGACCGGTGTCGACCCGTGTCCGTTTCGGCCGGTGCGACCAGGGTTTTCGTCGGCGGCCATGCGCATGATGTCGACCCATGTCGAAGCCGGTTGGGGTCACCGTTGGGGTCACACGGCCTTCCTGGCTACCAGGCGGGATGATCCTGGGAAGCACGCCAGAGGCACACGGCTAAAGCCGGAGGGGGGGACGCCCACCCTCCTATAGTCTCGTCGCGTGGAGGGGGACACCAACAGTCTAGGCGACAACGCACTCGTCGTGCGCTTCAGGCCCATCATGGCCGAGGCCGTCCTTCGATCGGCCGAGAGGGCTCATCGCCGTACGGGATACCATCGTGTGTCGGTCTTTGCCGCTGAAGCAGTCCCGGGCGAGAGCGCCGAGTCTCTTCGTGCCCGTCTTCTCGCGGCCGCGGAGCTCTCAGGCATTGACCCGCACGGCAACAAGCGCTACTACGTCTGCGCGAAGGCCTCCACGCTTCGGGAGCGCGGATTCACCTTTCAGAAGTCCGGGTATCCAGGAGAGGCCTCTGAGCATTATGATGTGGATCTAGGAGTGAAGCCCGACGTCGATGTGGCCGAGAGGTTCCTCGAAGCCTTCACTTCAGCGGAGGAGTGGTCCCGGTGACCGTACGAGTCTCAATAGACCTTAATGTCCGAGTTCGTGGAAACCACACCTATACCGGGTTGGAGGATGTGTCCGGCGGCATTGCCCGTGAGAGGATGGCCGTTGAGGTCCATGAAGAGGAAAGCGGCCTAGTTGGCCGCGGGTACATCACCGAGATCGATGAAGACCGTCAGTTGGTGTACCTCGCTGTCGAGTGGGACTCTTTGGCCCCCCCGTCCCAGGCTGGAGTCCGAGCGACCTCCTCCGCCAGTTCGTTCAAGCGTCTCAGTCAGCATCCCGATGACGGGTCGCTAGTCCGGTCCGGCAACCACCTCGCGAAACTGAGCAGATAGCTCGGGAGGCATGGCTAGCCCGATGTTGGTGAAGCGGCAGCCGTAGAACTCACACGACTCAATGCCGATCGCCCCTACTACCCATCGCCCTGTCTCAATCTCCCAGATGACGCTGTCCAGGTCGTTGTTCGCGACGTCGTAGGTGCACCCGTTCATGGTTACGCCATCGAGGACCGCGAGAACTGCAGGCCCCATGATGTGACAGCTCTCGAATGTCAGCCCTCGCAAGACCGCGTCCGTGACAGCCAGCTCCGTAATGCGGATCGTCGTGTTGCGGTAGGTGCGGTCGCTAGGCGTCAGCTGTGGCGGCACCGGCCCGGTCCCCCCTTCGGATCTTGTAGGCGGCCTGGAGCGAGGGGCTGCAGGTTCCCACAGATTGCCGGTGTGCGCACGTGCATAAGTGCACGCGCGCGAAGGTCCTGACAGCTCTTCGAGGGCAGTCACTCCGACATTCCCCCGGAATAACCTACGATGCCCGGTGATGAGCAGCCTCCCACCGCCACCCCGGCGCGGACCTTACATGCCCGCGCCCGGGCAAGGCCCACACCGGCCCCGCCAGCCTTGGTACGACGACACCTGGAAGCTGATGGGGGTCATCGCCGGAGGGCTGACGGGCGCCATCATCGCAGTGCTGTTGCTCGCGACGCTACTCATCAGCAGCGGCGACGGGGGGCGGCCCGCCGCAAGGTCCGCCTGCCGACCAGGACAACGGTCTCGCGGCGGACGACGCCGAGACGGGGCCGGCTGACACGCCGGATCGGACGCACGACCCAGAGCCGGCGACGGAACCCACACCCGCCAGCCCCGACCCCGAGGTGACCGAGCACGCAGGCATCGGCGAGCCCGCGTCGGACGGCCAATTCACGTTCACACAGGCTGTCGCAGAATGGGCCGACGGGCCGACAATGCATGCGCACGCGCCTGC
>JBBDQS010000036.1:0-4149 GCA_040905805.1 Egibacteraceae bacterium
GTCCGCCGGGCACCGCGGTCAGCACGCCCGGTCACCACGGCCGGGTGACCGCTGAGCGGTCCTCGACGGCGGTTGTCCCGCCGGCCGCGCCGGCCGACCGCTCAGGACCGCCGGGCGGTGAGCAGTCCTCGTCCACCGACGCCAGGGTCTCGTCGATCGGGCCCAGCAAGGTGGCGTCCTTGGAGGACGTGGGGCACCGCACCGGGTGGCGGCACGGCCGCCGCCGCTACGCGATGCCGCTCCAGTCGGGCACCAGGGCGTTGACCGCCTCGCTGCCCGGGTCGAGACCGGCGTCGTCGAAGGCGAGCACCACGCTGGTGGCCAGATCCCACGACTCCTGGTCCGCACCGCACCAGCCGATCAGGGTGTCCTCGCCGGCCTCCTCCCGCAGGCGGTACAGGCCCAGCAGGAGGCCGAAGCCGATGTCGGTGGCGGCGTCGGCGAACCCCGCGGCAGCCGTGCGCGCCAGGGCGTCCAGGTAGGGCTCCAGCGTCTCCTCGAGCACCTCGGCGGCGGCTTGCAACGACTCGACGTAGCCGCCCCCGGGCTGCTTGCCGGCCCGCCCGGCGATGGCGGTGAAGGGCACGGCGAGCAGGGCGCCGACGACCTCGTCGGCCACGTCGTCGCGATCGACGGTGGTCAGCAGCTCGGTTGCCACGGCTTCGGCTTCGGCGATCAGGTCGGGACGGCGGTCGAGCAGCCGGTCGAGTGCGGCGGCCCGCTCGGCGTTCGACAGCGCGTCAAGGGCGGGAGGCGGCTTGGACGAGCGCGGCATGGAGGCCTCCTTCACGAGGGCAGTTGCGGGCCAGTATGGACGCCTGGCTGTTCCTCTCGTGGCAGCGGCGTCGGGTGCCGGCACGCGCGCCTTGCCTCTGCCCACCGGTGAGGGCATCCACCCACGACCGCTGCCTTGGTGCGGTGGACCCAACTGGCGGGCGGTGTCAGGGCGATCGTTCGCACGCTCATCTCGGCTTGCTCGTCGCCTGCCGTACACGACTGGTCCGCCCGGCCCCGCCTACCGGGGGCTGCCCTCATGCATCGAGCTCGACCGCGTCCTACGGGAGCAGAACCCGTGGCGCCGCGAGGGCGGTCCGGTCCAGCGCAGGCTGTCCGAGCGAGGTCGCACCGCGGCCCAGGCGGCGCGCTCGTCGGCGCGCAGCGCACGCCAGCCGCCCCGACGGGCGGCCTTCTTGTTGCCCGCTTTCCGCGGAACGTCGCTGTTCGGCCGGCGGCGCCCATGAGCCGGCCAAGCCCGGACGCACCGGCCCGGACGCGGCGGTCCGCGGAGCATCCACACGTCGAGACCCACGAGAGGAGGTGACACACCGATGCTGCTTGCCGAGGCACTGCGTGAGCGCGCTGACGCACAGCGCCAGCTCGCCGCGCTGCGTGACCGTGTCGCTGCGTCCGCCCGGTACACCGAGGGTGAGGAGGTGGCCGAGGACGCGTCCGCACTGCTCGACGAGGCCGAGGCGCTTGTCGGTCGGCTCGCCGAGCTCATGCTGCGGATCAACGAGACCAACCTGCAGGCGACGCTGGCCGACGGGCGGTCGCTGACCGCCGCACTGGCCGAGCGTGACGCGCTGCGGACGCGGTCCGGGCTGCTCAAGTCCACTGCCGACGCCGCGGCCGGCGGCCGGGACACGTTCCGGTGCGGTCGGCAGGAGCTGCGGACGTTCGCGGCGCTGGACGTGACGGCGCTGCGGCGCCGGGCCGACGACGTGGCCCGGCAGATCCGTGAGTTGGACCTTGCGATCGAGCAGGTCAACTTCAGCACCGGGCTCGAGGGAGACTGACTCGAGCACGGCCCTCGCGGGGTGGCAGGTGGCTGGTTGGTAGCCGCCGGCCCGCGGCGTGGGGAGCGGACGCGACCTTCCTGGATTCATCCAACCGACTGTGAATCGGACCCGACGGCGGGTGCTACCTCACCGTTCAGCCGTCACGGGGCACCCGTGCACCGGTCAGGGGGCATTGCTCAGCACCACGCGTCGACCGCATGCCAGCGGGCAGGTGGCGAGGGAGGGAACGGGGACCTCGCCGCCTGCCGCTCCGCTCCTGTGGGGCAGCTTCCGATCCAGGGCTAGCCGTTCGCGCACCTTCTCCACGACTGGGTGGAACGGCAGGCCGAGCAGGTTGCCCACACGGGCAGCGAGCTCAGGGACGAGATCGGGATGGCGGCGTGACGGCACGCACGCCAGCCAGGAGGGGGCCGGGGTGGGCCGCCACCTCTTGCCCCGGCCGGTGCGTTGCACGAGCAGCGACGGGCACGGCGCGCCACGAGCGCGACGATGCTCTCCAGATGGCCTTCGCGGAACACCGCGCCGGCGCCGGCGACTGCCTCCGGACGGGATCCGGATCAAGGGGCTCGGGTACCTGTTGCGGTTGGCCCTGAGACTGGTTCGACAGCGCTGCCTCCTTGAAACCCGTCCGCGAGGATACCAACGGCGAAGAGGGCGGCGGCGAGGGCGAGCGCTACCAGAGCGCGCTTGAGCCGGGCTTTGGTGCTCAGGCCGTCACTGACGGTGTTCACGGGCAGTTCGAGGGTGTCGAAGAGCCGCACACGCGTGAACCGGTCATCGGCCGCCAGGTACTTGCGCATCGCACAGCCGGCCGAATCAGTCTGCGAGCTCGACCTGGGGCAGGTCTGCGAACCCCCTGGGGTCGGCGGTCACCACCAACCGGCCCGTGGCACGCGCCGTCGCAGCGATGATGAGATCGTGGGCACCGCGCGGGCGGCCAGCCTGCCGGGTTGCAGCCAGCAACGCCGCATGAGCTTCGGCTACTCCAGCGTCATAGGACAACACGGGAAGCACATCCAAGACCTCGTCCACGAACGCCTGACGGGCGGGTCGATGCCGCTCGGTGGCCAGCAACACCCCAACCAGCAGCTCAGCGGCGGTCACCGCGGCGATGGCGACATCATCGTCGTCGCCGATCACCGCATCGAGGTCACGGGCGTGGCGCTCGGCGTCGACCAGGAAGGCCGTGTCCAACAGGAGGCGGCTCAGGGCCGTTTCTCCACCGACAGCAGTCCGCGGAGCTCCGCGAGCTCATCGCGCCAGCCTGCGTCAGACGGATGACGGCGCAACGCCGCCTTGGCTCCCTCTCCGCGCCCGCGGCCGACCGGCTCCAACTGGGCGATCACCTTGCCGCGGCGCACGATGCGATAGCGCTCCCCACGGTGCTCGACCCCGTCGAGCAGGTCGGCGAAGTGGCGGGCGGCTTCGGTCGCACTCACCTCAGGCATATGATCAGATTATCAGAGGAGTTCGAGGGAGTGATCCGAGTCGATCTGAGACGTGCCGAACCGGGAGAGCCGGATGCCATGGCCGCCGTGGGAAGCCGTGGCCCTGCCCACTTGCTGCAGCGACGAGGCTCTCACCCTGCTGGCCGATGCCCCTCGGCGGTGCCGGCGGCTGCCGGACTCCTACCTGTGGGTCGAGGCGTACGCCCTCGACGCGCTCTGCGGTCTGGCGGTCGAGCACGCCACGCTGGCCGGGGCATCGGCCTGACCCGCCGGCGCGGCCATCGGTGCGGGGCTGTCAGGCGAGGAAGACAGTTGGTAGAGCAGCGCCACGAGGCCGACGGCGGCCACGGTCGTGAGGTTCTGCTGTGGTCAGCTCTCGATAGGAGCGCCGGCGTGGCGCCACTCGGGCAGCCCGTCCTCCAGGCGCTGGGCGCGCCGGCCTTGCCCGCGAAGCCGCCGGACGGCGTCGTCGGCGTAGACGCAGTACGGGCCGCGGCAGTAGGCGACGACGTCGCAGTCGGCGGGCAGCGCGTCGAGCAGGTCGAGCCGGTCGGGGGGGACGGAGATGGCGCCGGGCAGGTGGCCGGCGGCGTACTCGGGTTCGGGGCGGACGTCGACGACGATGACGTCGTCGCGCTCGAGGCGGACGAGCAGCTGCTCGCGGGTGATGGCCTCGAGGTCCTCACGGTCGCCGAGGTAGGCGCGGGCGAGCTCGTCGAGGCCATCGACCTGCTGGGCGGCGACGCGGCGCGTCGCCCACCACAGCTCGAGCACGTCGTCGGACGCGAGCCGGTAGTGCACGTAGGTGCCGCTGCGGCGGCTGGTGAGCAGGCCGGCGCGAGCGAGAGTGCGCAGATGGTGGGAGGTGTTGGCGACCGACTGGCCGATCGCCGCGGCGATCG
>JBBDQS010000036.1:4159-8852 GCA_040905805.1 Egibacteraceae bacterium
CGGGCTCCACCGTGCGCTCGCCCTGGGCGAGCAGGTCCACGATCTCCACCCGACGTCCCGACGCGAGCGCCCGGGCCAGCGTCGAGAACGCGTCGAACAGCTCGTCCTTCGCCTGCCGCCGGTCCTTCCCTGCCGCCATCACCCCTCCTCGCCTCGCACCCTACCACGCTGTTCAAGGATTCCTTTGACAAATGATACGTGACACGCCATGCTCTGCTCAAGGAGACGTTTGAGTAGTAGGGAGGGGTGAGGCGCGTGGATGTGGTGCCGCTTCTCGACGAGGGGCTGGGCAACAGGTCCTACGTGGTCGACCTCGGCGACGGGGGCGCGCTGGTGGTGGACCCCCAGCGGGACCCGCGTCCCTACCTCGACCAGCTGGAGCGGTGGGGTCTGGCGGCGCGGTTCGTCGTCGAGACGCATCTGCACGCCGACTTCGTCTCTGGCGGCCGGGAGCTCGCCGCGGTCGGTGCGCAGCTGCTCGCGCCGGCGGGCAGCGAGCTGGCGTTCGCGCACCGCCAGCTGCGTGACGGCGACGAGCTCGACGTCGGCGGGTTGACCCTGCGCGTGATCGCCACGCCGGGCCACACCCCCGAGCACCTGGCCTACCTCCTGCTCGACGGTCCGCGGCCCGTGGCGCTGTTCTCGGGTGGGACGTTGATGGCCGGCGGCGTGGCGCGCACCGACCTGCTCTCGTCCGAGCAGACCGTACCGCTGGCGCGGGCGGCGTACCGGTCGATCACCCAGCGGCTGTTCGCGCTGCCCGACGAGCTGGTCGTGTACCCGACGCACGGCGGCGGCTCGTTCTGCTCTGCCGCGCCCGGTGGCGAGCGGACCACCACGATCGGACACGCGCGCGCGGCGAACCCGCTGCTCGCCGGCGGGGCGGACGAGGACACCTTCCTCGCCCGGCTCCTCGGCGGCCTCGGCTCCTACCCGCCGTACTTCCGGGAGTTGCGCGCGGTCAACCGGTCCGGCACGGCGGTGCACGGGCCCACCCCCCCGGCGCTGCCGCGGCTACCCGTGGAGGAGGTCGACGCCGCGGTCGCCGAAGGCGCCGAGGTCGTGGACGTCCGCGGCATCGAGGCGTTCGCCGCGGGACACCTGCCGGGCTCGCTGTCGATCCCGTGGCGGGCGCAGTTCGCGACCTGGCTGGGCTGGCTGGTGCGCCGTGACCGCCCGGTGGTGTTCGTCGTCGACGCCACCGTCGACCGCGACGACCTGGTGTGGGCGGCGCTGGCCATCGGCTACGAGCGGCTCGCCGGTGAGCTGGCCGGTGGGGTCGACGCCTGGCGGGGCGCCGGCCGCGACCTCGCCGGCACGCCGCTGGTGGACTCCGACGGTGCCGGGCAGCGGCAGGTCGTCGACATCCGCCAGCGCGCGGAGCACGACGCCGGCCACGTCCCCGGCGCGGTCCACGTCGAGCTCGGCAGCCTCGCCGCGCAGGTCGATGCGGTGCCGGGCGGGCCGGTGCTGATCCACTGCGGCCACGGGGAGCGGGCGATGTCCGCCGCGAGCCTGCTGGAGCGCGCCGGGCGGCGTGACGTGGCCGTCCTGGCCGGCGGTCCCGACGAGCTCCGCGAGTCGCAGGACAGCCGGTGACCCGCCTGGTTGCGCGCGCGCCGGTGCGCCTGGGGCTCTGGGAGAACCTGCCGCAGTTCCTCCTGCTGGTCGGGGTCAACGCGCTGGTCGGCGGGATGGTCGGCCAGGAGCGCACCGTCCTGCCGCTGCTCGCCGAGACCGAGTTCGGCCTGACCGCCTACACCGCGATGCTCACGTTCATCGCTGCCTTCGGGATGACCAAGGCCGTCGTGAACTACTTCGCGGGCACGCTCGCGGACCGCTTCGGCCGCAAACCGGTGCTGCTGACCGGCTGGCTGTTCGCCGTGCCCGTCCCGTTCCTGCTGATCGGGGCACCCAGCTGGGGGTGGGTGGTGTTCGCCAACGTCCTGCTCGGCGTCAACCAGGGGCTGGCCTGGTCGGTCACGGTCATCATGAAGATCGACCTCGTCGGGCCGACCCGCCGGGGCACGGCGATGGGCTTCAACGAGGCGGCCGGCTACGGCGCCGTGGCCCTGGCCGCGTGGGCGACCGGCGCGATCGCCCAGACGGCCGGGCTGCGCCCCGCCCCGTTCCTGCTCGGCCTCGCGTTCGCCGCCCTGGGCCTGGGCCTGTCGGCGGGGTTCGTCCGCGAGACCGCCGGCCACGTGGCCCACGAGGCCGTCAACCACACCGCCGCCCCCGGCCGCCCCGGCGGAGACCTCACCAGCCGCCAGGTGTTCGCGCTGGCCACGTGGCGGGACCGGTCGCTGTCCGCCGCCTCGCAGGCTGGGCTGGTGAACAATCTCAACGAGGGCATGGCCTGGGGTCTGTTCCCGATCTTCTTCGCCGCCGGCGGCGCCGACCTGGCCACCGTCGGGCTGCTCACGGCTATCGCCCCCGCCGTGTGGGGCGTCGGTCAGCTGGGCACCGGCGCGCTGTCGGACCGTGTCGGGCGCAAATGGCTGATCGCCGGCGGGCAACTCGTCGAGGCCGGTGGGCTGCTCGTCATCGCCCTGGGCGACACCGCGGCCGTCTGGGCGGCGGGCAGCGCAGTGTTCGGCGCCGGGACAGCGATGGCCTACCCGACGCTGCTCGCCGCCGTCGGTGACGTCGCCCACCCCCGCTGGCGCGGCGCCGCGGTCGGGGTGTACCGGCTGTGGCGCGACATCGGCTTCGCCGTCGGCGCGATACTCGCCGGTGGCCTCGCCGACGCCTACACGATTCCCACCGCCATCGTGGTCGTCGCCGCGATCACCGCCGCTAGCGGGGTCGACGTCGCCGGACGCATGCGCGAAACCCACCCGCGAACCGCGCCCCATGCCGCCTAGATCATGGCCTAGAAACAGGATGTTCAAATAATCTCTTGACAAGCGGCGCCCCGCCTGGTACTTTGTTCAAAGCATCGTTTGAGATACACGGATGGGGGCGGGGTGGGCATGGGCGTCGAGGGTGGACCAGGGCCCGGCGCCGGCGGCCACCGCTCCCCGAGGGGAGCTGCGACATGACCGCGACGAGCCCGGCCCCGACCCGGCTGAGCCCCGACCAGATCCGCGAGCTCGACCCCTACGCGCTCATGGGGCTGCTCGGCAAGCGCGTCATCCACCCCGGGGGCCGGCGGGCGACCGAGCAGCTGCTGGACTGGGCGGCCATCACCGCCGGCGAGCGCGTGCTCGACGCCGGCTGCGGCGTGGCGACCACCGCCATCGAGGTCGCCCGCCGCCATGACGCTACCGTGACGGCGCTCGACCTCGCTCCGCTGATGCTGGAACGCGCCCGCCGCAACGTGGAGAAGGCCAGCCTTGCCGAGCGGATCGAGATCGCCGCGGGCGACATCCAGGATCTGCCCTACCCCGACGCGACGTTTGACTGCGTCCTCGCCGAGGCGGTCACGATGTTCGTCGACCGCCCCCGCGCCGCCCGCGAGCTCGTGCGCGTCTGCCGGCCAGGCGGGCGGGTCCTGGCCACCGAGTTCTTCTGGCTGCGACCACCGACCGAGGAGGCGCGGCGAATCTTCCTCGGTGAGGTGTGCCCCGGTCTGTCGTTCGACTCGGTCGAGGACTGGGAGCAGCTGTACGCCGACGGGGGGCTCACCGATGTCCGCAGCACCACGGGGGCGTTCGACATGCTGACCGTGCGTGGCTTCGTTCGCGACGAGGGGCTCGCGGGGAGCCTGCGCTTCCTCGCTCAGGCCGCCACCAGAGCGTCCGCGCTCCGCAAGCTCGCCTGGCTCATGCCGCGCATGGCCCGTGCGGTGCCCTACCTCGGCTACATCGTCGTCGCCGGCGTCACCCGTCGGGTCGCAGCGCACGGGCCGCCTGGATGAGCGGGCGGACGAGCGAGGAGACACGACACCGTGAGCGTGGTGCGGGCTGTTCCTCACGGTCCTGGGACCGGCCGGCGCGGTGCGCGGGGCTGCGGCCTTCGCCCTGTTCGGGGTTGCCGCCCTGTTCATTGCTCCGCCGGTGGGACTGTTCGCGCTGGCGGCGGCCGCTCTGCCCCTGGTGTCGGTGCTGTGCCTGTGCCTGTGCCCCCCAGCGGACCGAGCGGCCCGGCCTGCAGTCGCGGGGTGGGGCGGAGCGATGTGGTCGCATGGGCCGGGCCGGGCGTGTCAGCCACGTCGTGGTGTGGCGCCGCGGACCACTGATCGCCCACGTGGCGGTCGGTGGCGACGAGACGCTCGCGCAGATCCTGCTCGGCCACGCCACCCAGGTCGCCGACCTCCGCCTCCACCACCTGCTCGCCTCGATGGCGCGCGGGGCGTGAGCCTGCGCGACGCATCGGGGTCGTCGGGGGGGTCCTGTGGCGGTGGCTCGGGACGGTCGAGCTCCCGGTCGTGCTCGCCGACCAGACCGCTCAGCCCTTCGGGCCTCCACCGCGCTTGCGACGCAGGTTGGGGCTGGTGTAGTGCAGCTACTCGTCGGTAGATCCAGGCCGACGGACATAGTTGTCTCGGAGCCGAGATCTACCCGCGGGTAGCCGGGCGCGCTCAGGGTGCGCCATTTGCCGCTAGGTGCTCGAGCAGCGCATCCAGCGCCTCCCGGGGTGAGGCCTGGTGTGCACCGACGTGGACGTCGGCGCCGGCGCGGACCGCTCGGCGGTGAGCTGGGCCGCCCGCAAGCAGCACACCATCGACGCGCTGGCCGACGCGGACCCG
>JBBDQS010000037.1 GCA_040905805.1 Egibacteraceae bacterium
CTGTGGGGACCCCTGCGCTCTGCAGCACAGACCGAAGGTCCTCAGGGCCCCGCGAGGTCAGTGCCTGCCACGTCGGTCGTCACCTCACCTCGAGCTCGCCGTGCTCAAGGAGCGTACCGACGCCGCCACCACGCAGCATCCCAGTGCTCGGCGCCGTTAGGGCCATGACGTGGCCCCGACCCTCCGGGCTCACAGGCCGAGCACGGCATGGTCTAGGCCGGTCTAGGCCCAAGTAGCGAAGCGGTAGACCTCGTAGTACGCCCCCACCTCCTGCTCGGCCTGACACACCACGGCGGCGCCGGCGAGGTGGAGCGACACGCGCAGGTCGGGGGCGAGCAGCCGCCCACGGGAGCAGCGCAGCGTCGCGGTGGCGGGCGTGTCGAGCGGTTGCAAAACCACTTCGACCTGACCGTCGGCGGACACGGCTCGGCGCACCCTGTCACCGCCTGCAGGAGTTCCTCGTCGCCGGCGAGTTCGGGAGCGGTCGGCCGCAGCGTGGCGGCTAGCTGCTCGAGGTTGAGCGCCGGGTCGAAGAGGGCGTCGTCGAAGCAGGCGATCACGGCCAGGTGTGCCTCGCGGCGATCGCCCGCGTACAACGCGAACAGGGTGCGGCTGAGCGCCAGCCACCGCTGCTCTCGGTGGTCTGCTGTCCGCCGCCGCGCATCTGCGCGTCGGGGTGTGCATGACCCTTCGGGCTATGGTGTATAGTGATGTTGTGCAGCGTACACAGGTGTATATCAGCGACGAGGAGCTCGCCCTGCTCGACCGCGCCGCCGAGCGCACCGGGGCCTCCCGCTCGGAGTTGATACGCCGGGCGATCCGTGAGCGCTACGGCACCCGCGACTGGGCAACCCGTCGCGCGGCCTTGCAAGCCAGCGCGGGCTCATGGGCAGGCCAGCCGCTCACCGGCGAGGACTACGTCGATGCGCTACGCGGCGATTTGCGCGACCGCCTCGATCGACTCGGCTGGTCGTGAGGGTCCTCGACACGAGCGTCGCGGTCGACCACCTGCGCGGGCACCAGCCGGCGACGCAGCTGTTGGACGCGCTGCTCGACAGCCAGGTAACCCTCGTGACGTCCGAGGTGGTGCGCTTCGAGTTGTTGGCGGGTGCCCGCCCGGCCAACGAGCAGGCTCTGGAAACGTTCCTGGAGGTGCTCGACTGGGTACCGGTCACCGAGGCGGTCGCCCGTCGGGCTGTGGCGTTCGCCCGCGGTTTCAGGGGAAGCCACAGCGGCATCGACACGGCCGACTACCTCGTCGCCGCCACCGCCACGGTCCTCGATGCCCCCCTGCTGACCACCAACGTGCGCCACTTCCCGATGTTCGACGGCCTCGCACGCCCCTACTGATCCGCGGCTGCTGGTCCGACGGAAGCCCGGCTACGCCTCACAGGCGGCCCAGCAAGGACCGGCTGCAGGGGTTCCTCGACGGCGTCTACGACGACTTCGTCGACCGCGTCGCGCAGGGCCGCGACCTGACCCGCGAGCGGGTTCACGAGCTCGCCCGCGGGCGGGTGTGGACGGGAGCGGACGGGAGCGGACGCCGCCGAGCGCGGCCTGGTCGACGACCTCGGCGGGTACCCGCAGCCCTGGCGCGGCCGGCGCGGGGCTGCGGCTTGCCGGGCTGGGCGAGGACGGCGCGGCCCGGATGCCCGAGTGGGCGACGCGCCTGGGCTGACCCCAAAGTGCGCGCGCCGGAAGGCGCATTGCGCGGGCGCCGCGCGGGGATGGTGCACAGAAGACCCGCCGTTGTTGCCGTTCTTCGGAGCTGTCACCATGGACCACGCCGTCGAGACCACCGCTCGTGACGCTGTCCTCGTCGAGGACCCCGGGCACCGCAACATCATGGGGATGCCGGTGCTGGAGCCGGTCCCCACGCCCACGGTGCCCTACGAGCTGACCGACCCGTTCATCCTCGTGCACGAGGGTCGGTTCCGCCCCTCGGACATGGTCGGCAAGGACACCAGGCATCCGCACCGGGGCTTCGACAACCTCTGGTACGCGGTGCGGGGCGCGGTCAGCACCGGCCACACGACGGGGCCGGGCGGCCGAGCCGACCGCGATGGTGCTCGACCGCGACCAGATCCCGGTGCGGCAAGAGGGCGACGTGACCGTTCGGGTGCTGGTTGGTGAAGGCTCACCCGTGCAGCTGGGCACCCCCGGTCTGGTCCTCGACGTCGAGCTGCCCGACGGCGGGGAGGTGACGATCCCGCTGCCCGCGGAGTTCCAGGCGTTCGCCTACCTGCTCGACGGGGAGGCGGCGTTCGGGGCGAACACCCGCCAGGCCGGCCCCCCACAGCTGGTCGTGCTCGGCCCCGGTGAGGAGCTGGCCGTCACCGATGCGGAGCCGGGCACCCGGTTCCTGGTCATGGCCGGCGAGCCGTACCGGGAGACGCCAGTGTTCAACGGTCCCTTCGTGGACTAGCAGCCTGTCGCTGGCCTGGCGCGCCGGCGGGGACGGTCGCAGCACCGCTGCCGCACTGGGCAGGCACACTCATAGACAAGGTGTGACGTGCTCACCCTATGAGTAAGCGCCTGCAGATCCTCATCGATGACGAGGAGCTCGCTGCGGCTGATCGAACTACGTCAGGCCGAGCACGGGTCGGATGAACGGTCTGCGGACCCCGCGCCGCCTGGCGTCGTAGGCGTTGACGTAGCCCTCGATCGCCTCACCAACCCCGACCGTGTCATGGGTCGCGTCCGCGAGCATGCCGATGCGATCGCGCCACTCGCCCGCTTGAGCACCTGCCACCACGCGCACGTCACCGATCCGCTGGTATCCGCCGGCCAGACGTGGCACGCCAGAACCCCAGAGGACCAGGACGGGGATCACCTGCTGGGTGATGCCCTTTGTGCGCAGGAACCGCTCGATGCGATCCGCCGACCGCTGCGCCTGGCCGAGCGCGTCGCACCAGAGCCCGTGGACGCCTTGATCGTCGACACGGATCTTGCGACTGGTCCACTTCGTTTCCACCGCCAGCACGTGCGCGGGACCGACCGCCAGGTGGTCGATGTCGCCGTCGTAGAACTCGACGGCGTCGATGCTCCACCAACCACCGAGTTTACGGAGCAGCCCGGCCGTCCACCGCTCCGCCTCGGCCCCCATGGTCTTGAAGTGGGAGCCGTACTGGACTTCCCCCCGTGCGCCTCACCGTGAAGGGCCGGGTTGCGTCGTGACCCTTTCCTCCGGAGCACCTGTCCGGTAGACCGGGGTGCATGGACTGGGAGGAGCGGGCACGGCTGGCGGTGTTCGACCACCTGGCAGCCCTGGTCGACCGCCACGGCGACGTGCTTCCTCGCCCAGACTTGCAGGAAGGGGTCGGCTTTGACGGCCAGCAGATCCGTCTACTCGGTCCGCAGGGCATCTTCAAGCCAAGCCAGTTCAAGTTGCCGCTGTCCATCACCACCGCGCCGCCTGTACCGGGCAAGGAGGCTCCCTACCCTGACCGCGCCGAGGGGGACCGGTTGCGCTACGCCTACCGCGGTACCGATCCTCAGCATCGGGACAACGCAGGGCTGCGCTGGGCCATGCAGAAGGGCACTCAGCTGGTGTACTTCCTCGGGGTGGTGCCGGGGCAGTACCTGGCGACCTGGCCGGTACACATCGTCGCCGACGACCCGGCGGCCCTGACGTTCACCGTCTCACTGGACGCCACGACCGCCGGCGCCGACGCCGTCATGGCGGGGGAGGACCCGGCCCGCGGCTACACGGTCCAACCGGTGCGCCAGCGACTGCACCAGCGGGTCTTCCGCGAACGCGTCCTCGCGGCCTACCACAGCGCTTGTTCGATGTGTCGGCTACGTCACGCTGAACTGCTCGACGCTGCGCACATCCTCGACGACACCGACGAGCGCAGCACGACCGCGGTATCCAACGGCATTGCGCTGTGCAAGTTGCACCACGCGGCGTTCGATCATCAGATCGTCGGCGTCCGGCCCGACCGGTTGACCGTTGAGGTCCGTGGCGACATCCTCACCGAGATAGACGGCCCCATGCTCCGCTACGGGCTGCAGGAACTCGATGGGCATTCGCTCGACGTGCCGCGCCAGCAGGTGCTGCAGCCCGACCCAGCCTTCCTCGCGGAACGCTACGCCCGTTTCCGCGCGGCCGGATGAACGGGTGCCCCGGCCATGGGGCTCGCGACCACGCAAGAGATCCGCCGGAGGGGTCCGAGGGCCGACGGCCCGTCACGGCCTGCGCAAATCAGCCGTAGGGCCGGGCCGTTTCCGCGGCGAGCACGGTGAGCTCGCGGGCAGGGCCGCGGAACACCTCGCGCTCGTGCCAGCGTCGGTATCGCTCCTGCGGTAGCGCCAGCCCGGCCTGCGCCGGGTGGAGTGGTGCGCCAGCGAAGCTGTGCACGATCTCGCCGGTACGGTCATTGGCGGCGCGGCGTTCATCCCCCGACCGCTTCCCGGCACCGGCATCCTATGGTCATCATGCGCGAGGAAGAGCCGATAACGCGGTTTGGGGATCGGCTTGCCCCCTGTCGCGGGCGACCGCGAGCCAGGCCTCTTTCGCGGCGAGAACCTCGGCAAGTCAAGACGACGCCCGCCCTCGATGCGCTGTCCAAGGCAGAGCGCTGCACCGTGCTCGAGCAGCCGCTCGCCGGCCATCCGGAGCTCGTCAAGGATGCCGAGGCCATGGCCGCCGATCTCCTGACCGACGTCAGACGCGCCGCGGTGGCCGACGAGACTGGGCGGCATCGCCTGAGCGGCGGGCCGGTCGCGGCCGGCCCCCTCCTTCTTTGGTCACACCGACCGCGCGGGCAGGAAACGAGAGCCGACCGGCAGTCACACCCCACCGGCATGATCAGTCCAGTCCGCCCAACAGGAGCATGGAGGGGAACAATGGTCATGTGCCGCGACTGCGATCAGGAGATGAACACGGCCGCAACCTGCACCGCTGAGGTGCTGGCGATCCGCGGCGTCCGCTACCCACGGCAGCGCTACCGAAGCGCATCGGACACGGCCTGCCACGACTGCGGTGTCGCCCCCGGTGGCGTGCACCACCACGGCTGTGACATGGAGCGCTGCCCAACCTGTGCCTGGCAGCTGATCTCGTGTGGATGCGGGGAGGACGCCGACGGGAACGAGGCAGATGTACGCGCCATCGTGGGCTAGCGACGGGTAGAAGGCTCGACCAACCTGCCGGGAGCCGCCGAACTCCAGCGTCTGGTGGTTGCCATCCTCCTGACCCGCCAATGTTCGCCGGAGTTCTCACGAACCGTGAGCCTGTGGATAGCGTGGGACGCCAAGCCATCGTGGCGTACGGTCCGGACATGTCGGAGCCCGTACATGAGCTGCCCGAGTCGGGCTCACCGGCGAGGAGTACCGCGCCCAACATGCGGCGCTGGAAGCAAGTGCTCAGCCTGCTCGACGCGTGCGACGAGCTCGACGTGACGACCGCCGCGACGGTGCTCGATCTCACCGTCGGGTGGTCAAGCGCGACGGTGCGCCTGCCCGCCCTGCAGCGCCTGGCTGCGGCCGGCGATCATGCGCAGGCCCTGCGGCGCGCCCAGCGTGACCCGGCAGCGCACGTCCGTCGGTGGGCATCCACACACCGCCGGGCTGCCCTGCTCACCGACCGCGGCGCGCCGACGGACACCGCACCCGCCGCGCAGCAAGGCGTGACCATCAGGGCGCTGGTCAACGACCTCCTTGCCGAAGCGCGACGCAACCGCGCCGGGGGGCGCTTCGCCTCGCAGGCGGCAGCTGAGGCGTAGAGGCGCCCCAACCGGTGTGGCATTTCTGTGGTGCTAGAATGGTTCTGATGGAAGGCGTGGTGGTCACCGTGGATCGGCAAGGCCGTCTCGTGCTGCCTCGCCACCTGCGGGAGGGCTTGGTCGACATCCCGGGCCGGGTCGTGGTGCGCCGCACCCCTGAAGGTCTTGTCCTGACTCCTGACCGCGATAGCGGCACGGTGCGTACCTCCGACGACGGGTTGCCGGTGCTTGAGTTCGGCCAGCCGGTCTCGAACAAGGAGGTGCTCGCGGGTATCGAGCGGGAACGCGCCTCCAGGTGATCGACACGTCTGCGATGGTTGCGGCGCTGGTGTCCAGCCACGAGCACCACGTGCTAGCGCGTCCCCACCTGACGACGAACTCGCGGGTCCCGGCGATCGTGCTGGCGGAAACGTACGCGCAGCTTCGCCGCACCTTCGCACAGCCCGCCGAAGCCGCGGCGGCCCTGCTGGCGCCCTGGGCGACCGACTCCCGGCGTGTCCTCGGCACGAGCGCGAAAGTCACCGCGAGAACGTTCTCGAGGGCGGTCGAGCTGGACCTCGCTGGCAACATCCACGACGCACTCATCGCCGCCTGCTGTGCCGACGCGGGCGTCCCACTCGCGACGCTCGACCGCCGGCAGCATGCAGTCGCGTTGGCGTTCGACGCTGCCAGCACCTACCTCCTGGCCTGACGGCTTCCATCGCCGACGTTCTGCTGCTCGCCCAGACCCCCTCCTCGACGGCCCCGAGCAGCTGCACGCCATGCGGCCGGCGACCGGTCTCGGCGCCGACCGGTTCGCCACCCGCCGGAGATCGCGCTGGGCCAGGCGGCCCTGCTCACCCACGGTCGCGGCGAGCCGGCACGCAACGCCGAGCTCGCCGATGAGATCCTGTCCGCCGACTCTGTCGACCTGCTGGGCGCCTTCGTGCAGTGGTCGGGGCTGCGGGGGCTCGAGCACAGCCTGCGTCGACGCGCCGAGCTCCGCATCCCCTTGCGGGTCATCACCAGCACCTACGTCGGCGCGACCGAACGCCGCGCCCTCGACGAGCTCGTCCGCCGCTTTCACGCCGAGGTGCGGGTCAGCTACGAGGCGCGCACGACCCGGCTGCACGTCAAGGGGTGGCTGTTCCGTCGGCGGACCGGCTTCGACACCGCCCTATCTGTGGGCAGCTCGAACCTGTCACGCTCGGCGCTGGTCAGTCAGCGGCCTGGAGTGGAACGTGCGGTTGAGTGCGATGGCCACGCGCGACCTCCTCGACAGCTTCGCGGTCACGTTCGACTCGTACTGGCCCGACCCGACCTACAAGCCCTACGACCCCGACCCCGACCCCGACCGCGACGGCGACCGGCTCGACGATGCGCTCGCCTAGGCCGGCGGTCGCCGCGCCCAGTCGGGGCGGCTGACCATCTCAGGGCTTGCGGTGCGCCCCGACGCCCACCAGAGGGAGATCCTGGAGCGCCTCGACGTCGAGCGGGCCACCCACGACCGCCACCGCAACCTCGTGGTGGCGCCACCGGCACCGGCAAAGACGGTGGTGGCTGCCCTTGATTACCAGCGGCTGCTCGCCGACTCCGGATCTCGTAGATCTTCGGGTCTACCCCCGGGTTACCGGCCGGTAGATGGGGTCTCGGCGACATATCTGTCCCTCCCACCCCATCTACCGCCGGGTAACCTGCGTGCCGGCGCTGGGTTGGCGGATGCGGAAACCGTCCGAGTTCCGCCGTACAACTGCGGCTGGGAGCGCAGCGAGTGCTCGCCTCGACGTCCGGCCGGGGGGGTGCTTGGCGCTGCGGTGGCTTTGGGTGTCGAGAGGCTCGCCCGAAACTCGGTCAGAAGAAAGGGTGGCGCGTCCTTTTGGCACGAGCGCGGTTACAAATCCCGAAGACAGCTATTATGGACTTCGGGTATGTTGCTTCTTGTAGTGACATGAAATATAGCCATGTAGGATGGGATGTGGCTGCCCGCCGGAGATTACAACAGTCGAGGGGGGCAGAGCCTGTGGTCGGTTACGTTGTTGATGCGGGCGCCTGGCTACGTGTCCTGAAGGACGAGCTCCGAACGCTGTTGCACATGCGTGTTGCCGAAGTCACGAAACGCGAACCATGCCGGAAGGGGCGCGGTACACCCACGCTCGGCGTGCTGATCGCCCGATGGCAAGGACGGCATGCGGCTGCGCCTTTGTGCCCATAAACTTCATCTGGCCGGTTAGACTAGAGGCGGTGGCCTTGCGCAGCAAAAGGGTGCCTCCCTGGTAACCGTATTTACCAAGGGTCAAATCGCGAGGACACAGTTGCCAGAAGCGCAACTATTCGGCCACCCATGCCCGGGATTCGATTCGGTGGCGGCTACATTTCCAGTACGACCCTATATCCGGGGCTCCTGCTCTCCTACGTGGGCTTGGGAAGGCATCAAGGTTCCAATGGCCGCCGCTACCAGATGGGTGGCGTCGTAAACCCTTTGAGCCGGCGAGCACGGCGACGCCGATCAGGCGGTCCAGTTTAGGGATGTCGATGCCATTCTGCAGGTCGATCTTAATATGGCCGGCGCGGGTCCAAAGCTCAATCTATGCGTTCATGTCGAGGAGCCCGCCCGCATTCTCCGAAGACCACATATTGATGGCCGAGTAGGGCAGCCTGTAGATCTCGATCTTCTTGCCCCGAGTTCCCTGTGCGTCTCGCACGATTAGTCGGTATGTAGTGAAGATGGCGTTGTCCCGGAACGTCTTGTATGCGGCGACAGCGTTCTCTCCATCGATGCACTGAACGGCCTGCTGGCTCAGGTGGCCTCACGCGCCCCGTGACGACGGTCAAACTACAACTACAACTACAACGACAACTATAGCGATCTATTATACCCCTATTCGCGCGGCGGGTCTACCGCAGCAGGCGGGGGCGCCATACCGTACCGGAGCGCCCGGTGGTCCGCCGGGCAGGAGATAGCCGCCAGCGGGCACACCCACCCGCGATTTCGAGGGAGCCACCCCACATGTGCTTCAAGAACCTCCCCGTGCAGTTCGA
>JBBDQS010000038.1 GCA_040905805.1 Egibacteraceae bacterium
AATAGACCGTGATGTCGACCACTGGACGCCCCTGCTCGAAATGGCTGCTGTGTCCTGGGAACCCAGCGGCGGGCGGCCGCCATTCCCAGAACCGAGAACATCGTGCCAGCGATCCGCGAGGAGGTGCGCGGGGAGCCGGCCCGCTATTCCCGCAGCACCGTCGTGACGATCGAGACCACAAGTGCCACCAAAGCGGCGAGTCCTGCGACGAGCAACGACTCGCCGAGCGCGTCCCCGCCGAACAGTACCGGGCCGCGCAGCCATCCGACAGCGTCGAGCGCGAACGCCATGATCACGGCCGCGGTCGCGCCGCCGATGACCGCGGCCAGCGCCTGCCGTCGTCCGGCGGGCGCTGCGGACAGCCGCAGGTAGGGATAGGCCCACGCCACCAGCGCCGGAGCGAAGTGATATGTGGCATCCGGACGCCGGCCGGCGAGCAGCGCCCACACCGCAGCCACCAGCAGCGTGGCGGCCACCGCCCACCAGGACCGTCCACGGCCCGTGTCCTCCGCGTCCATGTGTGTCCTCCGTTGTCAAACGGGGAACCCGCCCGTGCGTGCCGGACTTCCCTACCGGCATGATGGCCGGTCGGCTACGAGGAGGTCGAGCGGGCTGTTCGTGACCTTGTCAAGACATCCGCGCCGAGGTGCACCTGGGCGAGGTGGTCGGCTCGGTCGGGCTACCGAGGCGCAAGGCCCGCGAGGCTGCCTACGACCTTGCGGTCGCCACCCAACAGCTGGCCGATCTCGCCGAGACCCGCGCCATCGACGAAACCGTCGAGCTCGTCGGGCTCGTCGGGCTCGTCATCGATGCCACCACCGATCGGATCCTCGGCGGTCACATCGCCGGGTTCGACGCCGGCAACCTCGTCCACGAAGTCGTCATCGCCATGGCGTGCGGTGCCGACCGCTGGAACACATGAGCGGCGCGACGGGTTGCCCAGTCGTGACGGCACCGATGCGCCCATGCTTACGACCGTGTTGGCCGATGCCGGGGTTGCGACGCCCGCCACCAGAGGATCGGCGTCGATGACGGCAACCGGAACTGTGCTGGTGACCGAGCAGCGAGGATGTGCACCATGAAGAGTCGGTCCGCCCGATGAGCGACACGCCGATCGGTGAGCACGCGCTGCTGTCGGACTGCCACAGCGCCGCGCTGGTGGACTCCGCCGGGTCGGTGGAGTGGTGGTGCGCGCCACGGTTCGACAGCCCGTCGCTGTTCGCCCGCCTGCTCGACGACCGCGCCGGGCACTTCAGCATCAGCCCCGTCGAAGCCGCCCAGGTGACCCGCCGCTACGTCGACGGGACCCTTGTACTGACCACCACGTTCGACACCGAATCGGGCACCGTGGAGCTCACCGACGCGCTCGCCATGGGCCAGGGAGTGCGGGGACATGACCTCGGCGCCGGATCGCCGCGCGCCCTGCTGCGCCGTGCGGTCTGCACTCGGGGGACCGTCGAGCTCGAAGTCGACTTCACTCCACGGTTCGAGTACGGGCTGACCAGCCCCGTGGTGCACCGTGACGACGGCGGGCTGGTCGCCCGTGGGGGACCCGCCACGCTGCGGCTGTCCACGAACGTTGCCCTGGACGTGGAAGGCGCCCGCGCCCGGGGCCGGGTCGTGCTGGACGAGGGCCAAGCCGCCAGCTTCGCTCTGGAGCACACCTCCAGCTGGTCGCAGATCCCGCCCCCGTGGAGCCAGCAGCGGATCGCCGACCGGCTCGACGACACCGTCGCGGCATGGCGGTCGTGGGAGTCGGCGCACCAGCGCTACGAGGGCCCCTATGCCGATCTGGTCCGGCACAGCGGCCGGGTGCTCCAAGGGCTGACCTACCAGCCCACCGCAGCGATCATCGCCGCGCCGACCACTTCGCTGCCCGAGACGGTCGGCGGCCAGCGCAACTGGGACTACCGCTTCACCTGGGTCCGTGACGCGAGCTTCACCCTCGACGCGCTGTGGGTGGCCGCCTGTCCCGACGACGCCCGCGACTTCCTCACCTACCTGACCACCGTGGCGAGCACCTTCCACGAGTCGGGGCAGCTGCAGATCATGTTCGGCATCCGTGGCGAGCGCGACCTCGCCGAGCGGACTCTCGACCGGCTCGACGGCTGGCGGGGCAGCCGGCCGGTGCGGGTCGGCAACGGCGCCTGGAACCAGCGTCAGCTCGACGTGTACGGCGAGCTGCTCGCGGCCGCGCATCGGCTGCGTGACCAGCTCGGCGCGTTCGACGACCTCGACCGGCGCTTCCTCGTCGGGTTGGCCGACGCCGCCGCGGCGAGCTGGCAGCAAGCCGACCAGGGCATCTGGGAGATGCGGGGCGAGCCCCGCCACTACCTGTACTCCAAGCTGATGTGCTGGGTGGCGCTTGACCGCGCCATCGACCTCGCCCCGCTCATCGGCGCGCAGGACAGGGTGGCAGCGTGGGAGCGGACCCGAGCGCAGATCCGGACGGTGATCCTCGAACAGGGCTGGAACGCCGAGATCGGCGCGTTCACCCAGGTGCTGGACGGCAGCGAGCTGGACGCGTCCAGCCTGCTGCTCTCCCATGTCGGGTTCCTGCCGCCCGACGACCGCCGGGTACTGGACACCATAGAGGCGACCGAGCGCGGGCTCACCGACGCGAAGGGTCTGGTGTACCGCTACCTCGGCGACGATGGGCTGGCCGGGGACGAGGGCGCCTTCCTGCTGTGCACGTTCTGGCTCGCCGAGGCGCTCGCGCGCGCCGGGCGGCCCGCCCAGGCCCGGGAGGTCTTCGACCGGGCCGCCCGATACCGCAACGACGTCGGGCTGCTCGCCGAGGAGGTCGACCCCGACAGCGGTGAGCTGCTCGGCAACTTCCCGCAGGCGTTCAGCCACATCGGGCTGATCAACGCGGCCTGGGCGATAAGCCAGGCCGAGCAGGGCCGGCAGCCCACGGAACCGGCGAACCAGGAGCAACCATGACCCGATTCTTGGGCCTCATGGCCGCCGGCGCCGCGGCTGGCGCCGGCGGCACCCTCGCCATGGACCTCGTGTGGTACCGCCGCTACCGCAAGGGCGGCGGCCGCTCTCGGGGCAGACCCAGTTCCTCCATGACGGCGGCACAGCGTGGCCGCCGAACTGGTTGCGCAGCGTCGCGATGGCCCGCATGGCCGGCGAGTCGTCCTGGCGTGAGGCGAAGCGCGCGAACAGCGCTGCGGCGATGGGGGGTCATGCTCGCGGCCATCTTGCCAGCCCGATCATCGCGATCTTCATGCCCTCACCTTTCGGAAGTCGCCGATCCGGACGCGCCCGGCGCGCCGGTCGCGGTCCCGCAGCGCCTGGAGGTCCCCGGCAGCCGGCGCGCCCTCCAGTGGGGCGAACCCGAACCGCTGCCCACGGGATCGGAAGGTCATCGTCGCCCGCAGTCACAAGTGGCAAGCACACCCCGGTTGGGAGGCCCGCCCTTGTACGGTCCTTCCACCGGTTGGAGTGGGGGGCTCCCCGAGTGGAGCGACGCCGGGGTGACGATCGACCAGGTCGCGGAAGAACCGATCTGCCGTCTCGTCCTCGGGGTAGACCAGCTCCACGCGGACCTCGTCCAGGGTGACGTCGGCGACCGACTCGAACCGTGCGGCGACCGTGATCGTGCGGATCAGCGCACCGTCGATGCGAAACCGCGGGCAGATGACCCGCCCTGATCGCTGCTCGCGCTGCTCGGGGGCGGCGCCCAGTGCGGCCCTGGTCTCGCCATGCAGTTCGAGCAGGACCTCGTCGTCGGGGAAGCGCAGCAGGTCTGCGGAGAGGCGCTCCAGCAGCGCGGCCGCGACGTCGGACCAGTTCTCGATCAGCGGACGCAGCGGTCCGAGCACGAGGCGCACGGTGTTGCGCTCGGCGAAGCCGGCGAGGAACCGCTCGGCGGCGCGGTTTGCCTCGACCATGTTCCAGTGCCGGTCGACGACGAAGCCGGGGAAGGGCTCATGAGCGTGGAGCAGCCGGTCGATCACCCGCTGGAACGGTGCGAGATCGTCGGCCGCGAGGTCGCCTTCCGGATACGTCGCTGCCAGGCCCGCCATCTCCAGCAGGCGATTGCGCTCACGCAACGGGACGTGCAGCGCATCGCCGAGGCGCTCCACCATCACCCTGCTGGGCCGGGACCGGCCGGTCTCGAGATACGAGACGTGGCGCGTGGTGGTCGCTGCGGTGGTGGCCAGCTCGAGCTGGCTGACCCCTCTGAGCCGGCGCCAGTGTCGCAGTCCCCGCCCGAACGGTGAGCTCTCCACGGGTGCAGCATCGCAGGGGCGCCGGACACCCGTCCATTCCCTGATCGGGTATCGCCAGCACGCTGACGCGGTGGTTCGCTGGTCGAAACATCACATCGATTCGGGAGGACGAGCACATGCAGCGCACCGAACACGCCTCACCCTCGCCGACCGGTGACCACGGACGCTTGCTCGCCACCGCCATCAGCTGCAACGCCCTGTTCTCCACGGCGACCGGTGTGGTGCTGCTGGCCGGCGGCTTCCTTGGTCTCGACCGCTGGCTGGGCGCCGACGCCTGGCTGCTCGGCGGGGTCGGTGGCGCACTCGTGATGTTCGCTGGGCTGCTCGTGTGGTTGTTGTCTCAACCGCAGCACCTGGCCGTGGGCGCACGCCTGGTCGTCGCTGCCGACGCGGCCTGGGTGGCCGCAGCGGCGCTGCTTCTCGCCGCGTTCCCCTCGGCGCTGACCCCCGCCGGCAGGACGGCCTTGGCCGTGGTCACCGCCGCCGTCGCGGCGCTCGCCGCCGCGCAGCTGATCGGGCTGCACCGTCTCCGCCCAGGCCCGGTGACGGGAACAACTCCCCTCGCGCTGCGGGTCCAGCGGGTCATCGATGCCCCCGTCGGGCGGGTGTGGCAAGCGGTGTCCGACGCCGGCGACTACGCCCGGTTCGCGCCCGGGATCGCCGCCACCGCGATCGTCTCCGGGGCAGGCCAGTGCATGGTGCGGGTCTGCACCGACGACCGTGGCGGCCAGTGGGCCGAGCGCTGCACCCTGTGGCAGGAGGGCACCCGCTACCGGATGACCGTCGACGTGGACTCCTACCCGATCGCCTACCGGATGCTGCTGCACGAGCTCGCCCAGACCTGGACCGTCGAGCCGTCCACCGACGCCACCGTGGTCACGCTGACGTTCGACGGGGCGGTCAAGCTCGGTGTCCTCGGCCGACTCGCAGCACGGCTGCTGGGGAACCCACGCCGGTTGGAGGCGATCCTCGACGCCTACGAGCGCGACCTGACCCAGGCACCGTTGCGCAGAGGAGCCGGCTAGCCGACCGTCCCGCTGAGCGGCTTGCGTCGGCGGGCCTGCTCGTAGCGGTCGAGGAACGCCTCGACGTTGGCCGCGCTCGTCCAGTCCGACCGGGACAGGATCCGTCCGCCGCGCCCGACCACCCACGTCATGTTGGGCAGCAGCCCGTAGGCGCGGTGTGCTGTCCCCTCGAGGCCGTCCACGAGGATGGGACGGCGCATACCGACCTCGTCGCGCAGCAGCCGGGCGTTGGCGAGCTTCGTCGCGAACGAGTCGTGGTGGCCCACGTGCTCACCCGGGTGCATGGGTGCAGGTATACCTACCGGTGCGTTCGGACGCTGGCTGAACGCCCTTGACCCCGCTCGAATTGCGTGTCTAGGTGAGACGGAATGGCTGCGGCCGGAGAGGTGTTACCCCCCACATCGTGGAAGCCACGCGCGCCCGGATCAGCACGACCCTGGCGCGTCTGCGCGCCGTGGAGCGGCGCACCAGACCGGTCCAGCCCGAGGTCCGTGCAGCGCTGGACGCGCGTTGGCGGGAGCTGCCCGAGCACGTGCGCACCAGCGCGCAGATGCTGGGTCGCAAGTTCACCGGCTGCGAGGGCACCCAGGGTGTCTTCCCGGCCTGTAACTTCGGCTGCCGGCCGTGCTACCACGCCGCCAACGCCAACCGGGTGCCGGTGGACGGGGCCCACACCGTCGCCGCGGTCACCGAGCAGATGGCCTACCTGCGCGAACGGCGGGGCCCGGGCCAGTACGCGCAGCTGATCGGCGGCGAGGTATCCCTGCTGGCCCCCCAGGCGCACGCCGAAGCGCTGGAGGTGATGCGCCGCCACGAGCGCTTCCCGATGAGCTTCACCCACGGCGACTTCGACTACGACTACCTCCACCAGGTCGCGGTTCGCCCCGACGGGACGCCGCGGTTCGACGTGCTGTCCTTCGCGGTCCACATCGACAGCACCATGCTCGGACGGCGGGGGGCCAAGCGTCCGGACAGCGAGGCGCAGCTGCACGACGAGCGACGGCGCGTCCGGGCGATGTTTCACCGCCTCGAGCGCGAGCACGGTGTGCGGGTCCACCTCGCCCACAACATGACCGTCACCCCGGCCAACGTCGGTGAGGTCGCCGAGGTGGTGGCGGTGTGCCGTGAGCTGGGCTTTCGGATGTGCTCGTTCCAACCGGCCGCCCAGGTCGGCGACCAGCGCCGCTGGCATGCCGACTTCCGCGCGCTGTCCGACGACGCGGTGTGGGCCGAGGTCGAGCGCGGTGCCGGCGCCCGCCTGCCCTACAAGGCGCTGCAGGTCGGCGACACCCGCTGCAACCGCGTCACCTGGGGGCTGTGGGCGGGCGGGCGCTACGTGCCCGTCCTGGACGACGCCGACGCCCGTGACCTGCGCGCACGGGATGCGTTCCTGCGGGTGCTGCCCGGCAACCTGCTGTTCGCCCCACGGGCGCTGGCCGCCGCGCGCGTCCTGCGCGCACTGCTGTCGCGGCCCGGTGACCTGCCCGCTATCGCCTCCTGGGCCCTGCGCTATGCGACCCGGCTCGGGCCCGGCAGCCTCAGGGGTGTGCACCCCACGACCTACGTCATGCACAGCTTCATCGACGCCGCCGAGGTGGGCCCTGCGTGGGCGCTGCTCCAACAAGGCGTGGTCGCCGAGGACCCCAGGATCCGCGCCGCCCAGGAGCGTCTGCGAGCCTGCGCCTACGGGATGGCGCACCCTGAGCTCGACCAGATCGTACCTGCCTGCGTCCAGCACAGCGTGCTCGACACCCAGGGCAACGCCGAGCTCATCCAGCTGCTGCCCCGCCGCAACCAGGAGGCAACCCGTGCTCATCGGTGAGCTCGCCCGCGCGACGGGCGTGACCGCGAAGACCCTGCGCTACTACGAGGACGAGGAGCTGCTGCACGAGCCTGACCGGACACCCGGCGGCTATCGCGACTATGCGGCCGACGTGGTCGCGCGCGTGGAGTTCATCCGCCGGGCCCAAGCGGCCGGGTTGACCCTTCGACAGATCCACGCAGTCCTGACCATCCGCGACGACGGGCAGGCGCCGTGTGTCCATGTCGCCGAGCTCGTCACTGAGCGCCTCGCCGACGTCGAACAGCGCCTGCGGGAGCTGCGCCAGACCCGCGCCCAGCTGCGGCAGCTCCAGCATCGGCTGGAGGCGCTCGATCCTGCCCGGTGTCAACCCACCAGCATCTGCTCGGCTATCCAGCCCGCGGGCTCTGCGCCACCTTCTCGGACTTAGCGCTTGACCTTCCAGTCAGATGGAGGGCCTACGGTCGGTCCATGGATGTCACCGTACTGTACTTCGACGGCTGCCCGAACTGGCAGACCACCGCCGCACGACTGACTGAGCTGGCGGGCGAGGTCGACCTGCGGATCAAACGCGTACGGGTGAGCACCCCCGAGGAGGCAGCGGCCACCGGGTTCCGAGGGTCGCCAACGGTCCTCGTCGACGGCCATGATCCCTTCGCCACGGGCACCGAGCCCACGGGCCTAGCATGCCGGATCTACCAGACACCTGACGGACCCCAGGGCTCACCCACCATCGAGCAGCTGCGCCAAGCCCTGGTGTAGGTCCCGTCAGGCTGTGGGGTTTCGCCGTCCCGGGTCAGCCGAGACAACGCCGCCATCGAAACGGCGCCGTCGAGCGCGTGTGCGGTCAGGTCGGCGTCGGCGACGTCGAACGCGCCGTCGGCGACGCCGGCTTCGAGCACCTCTCGAAGCGGGCGTAGGACCGACGCTTGCACGGCGGCCTTGAGGGCATCCCCCTGCGAGAGGACCGCCAGTCGACTCACGAGCATCGTGCACAGCACGGGTTGAGCGGCCACGGTCCGCACGGTGGTGGACAACAGTGCTTCGACCTGCCTGGCGGGTCGCCGTCCTCGCCGGCCGCGCTGGCTATCGCAGTGCCGATCCGCTCCACCTTGTCGAGCAGCAAGAAGTCGAGCAGCTCCTCCGGACCGGAGAAGTGGTAGTAGAGCGTGGCTCTGGCCACACCCGCCGAGCGCGCCATCTGGTCCATGCTGGGCGGTCGGTCGCCCGCCAAAGCCTCCTCGGACACCGCGCGCAACCGCGCAGCCATGCGGCGCTAGGGGGCCGGCCTGGCACGACCTCGACCTCATCGCCGCCCGCGAAGACGGCATGTGGATCCACCCCGACTGGCTGTCGGAGATGTTCCGCGCGCACGTCAAGGCGACGGGCCTGCCCAAAATCCGGCTGCACGACCTCAGGCATACGCACGCCAGCCTGCTCCTGGCTCGAGGCGTGCACCCCAAGATCGTCTCCGAGCGGCTCGGGCACCACTCCGTGGCGTTCACGCTCGACACCTACGCCCACGTCATGCCCGGGATGCAAGCCGAGGCGGCGGAGAGCCTGGCCTCCCGTTGTCGAGAGTGGAAGGAGCGGACACAGCGGTTTGACGAGCCGGAAGCACACCCCGTCATGGACCGTCACGGGGCGTCTGTGACCATAGTT
>JBBDQS010000039.1 GCA_040905805.1 Egibacteraceae bacterium
TGCGCGACCGCCACACCCGGCACAGCGGAGCATCGCCCTCGCAGGCTCGGAGCGATTCACGTCTCAGGACACGAGCCGCCGGCGCAGTCCGCCGAGGTGGTCGTCTCACCGACGATGACCTCCCCGAGCAGCTCACCGCGCACCCCGATCGCCTCCGCGCCGATCGCCCTCGCAGGCTCGGGCGATTCGCGAGTTAGACGCTGAAGCCCATGGCGCGCAGCTCGTCCTTGGCCTCGTCGGCGATCATCTCGGTCGACCACGGCGGCGAGAACGTGAAGTTCACGTCCACCTCCTCCACCCCCGGCAGGGGCGCCAGCACCAGGGTGCACTGCGAGTGGATCAGCTCGGTCAAGGGACAGCCCATCGAGGTCAGGGTCATGTCGACGGTCACCTTGCCGTCCTCCTTGACGAAGCCGTAGATGAGACCGAGGTCGACGACGTTGATGCCGATCTCGGGGTCCATCACCGCCTTCAACGCCTGGCGCATCGCGTCCTCGGTGGGCATCCCGTCCTCGTCGGTCGGGACGTCGGCGAAGGCGCCGGGCTCCGATGCGGGCGCCGCGGCGGCATCCTCGGCGGGCCAGCCCTTCATGTCGGTGTCACTCATGGGTCACGCGGTGTCCCGCTGCCCCCTCCTTGTAGGTGTCCATGGCATCGCGCAGGGCCATCCAGCCCAGCAGCGCGCACTTGACCCGGACGGGGAACTTCGCCACGCCCTGGAAGGCCACGCCGTCGAGCAGGTCGTCCTCGCGGGTCATCTCCTCGCCGTGCATCATCAGGCGGAAGGCCTCGGCGAGGTCGTCCGCGTCGCTCAGGTCGCGCCCCACGACCGCTTCGGTCATGGCCGAGGCCGCCGCCATCGAGATGGAGCAGCCCTCGCCATCGAAGGCCAGGGCATCGACCTTGTCGTCGGCGACGTGCAGGCGCAGGTCCAACTCGTCACCGCACAGCGGGTTGGAGTGGTGCACGTGCACGTCGCACGGGTCGAGGGTCCCGGACCGATTCCGCGGCTTGCGGTAGTGGTCCAGGATGATCTCGTGGTACAGGTCGTCCAGTCCTGACATATGGCTACGCCTCGAAGAACTTCTTGGTGACGTGGATGGCGTCCACCAGCGCCCCGATCTCCTCGGGTGTGTTGTACAGGTAGAAGGATGCCCGGGTGGTGGCCGGCACACCCAGGACACGCATCAGCGGCTTGGCGCAGTGGTGGCCGGCGCGCACCGCCACGCCCTCGCGGTCCATCAGCGTACCGATGTCGTGGGGGTGGATGCCCTCGATGGCGAAGCTGATCGCCGCGCCCCGCGCGTGGGGATCCTTCGGGCCGTGCACCGCCACCCCCTCCACCCCGCCCAGCGCGTCGAGCGCCTCGCCGAGCAGGGCGACCTCGTGCTCGCGGATCGCGTCCATGCCGAGCGCCGAGAGGTAGTCCACCGCCGCGCCGAGGCCGATCGCCTCGGCGTAGGGCGGGGTGCCGGCCTCGAACTTGTAGGGCACCTCGTTGAAGGTGCTGCCCTCCAGCGTGACGTTGGTGATCATCTCCCCGCCACCGAGGAACGGCGGCATCGCCTCGAGCAGCTCGGGCTTGCCGGCCAGGACCCCGATGCCGGTGGGGCCGCACATCTTGTGGCCCGTGAAGCCGAGGAAGTCGGCGTCCAGCTCGGCCATGTCGGTGGGCATGTGGGGCACGCGCTGGGCCCCGTCCACGACCACCACCGCATCCGCGTTGGCCGCACGGACCCGGGCGGCCATCTGGGCGACCGGGACGATCGTCCCGAGCACGTTGGACATCGCCGTCACGGTGAACAGCTTGACCCGCCCCGTCGCCACGATCTCCTCGAACGCCTCGAGGTCGAGGCAGCCGTCGGGGGTGACAGGCACGTACCGCAGCTCGTAGCCCGCCAACGGCTGGACCAGCTGCCACGGGACGATGTTCGCGTGGTGCTCCATCTGGGTGGACAGCAGGATGTCCCCTGGGCCCAGCCGGGTGCGCGCCCACGAGTAGGCGACGAGGTTCAGCGCCTCGGTGACGTTCTTGGTGAACACCACGCCCCGGGGGTCGGCACCGACGAAGCGGGCGATCTTGCCCCGAGCCTGCTCGTAGACCTCCGTGCACTCCTCCGCCAGGGCGTGCACGCCGCGGTGCACGTTGGCGTTGTAGCGCTCCGACACCGCTGACACCGCGTCGGTGACCACCTGGGGCTTCTGGCTGGTCGCCGCCGAGTCCAGGTACACCAACGCCCGCCCGTGGACCTGACGGCCCAGGACGGGGAAGTCGCGGCGGATCGCGGTGACGTCCAACATCGGCGGTGTCTGCCTCCTGACCTGCTAGACCGGGGCTTTCAGGTGCTCGTAGCCCTTGTCCTCCAGCTCCTCGGCGAGCTCGGGGCCACCCGACTGGGCGATCTGGCCCTCGAACATCACGTGCACCCGGTCCGGGGTGATGTACCGGAGGATACGCGTGTAGTGCGTGATGATGAGGACCCCGAGGTCGGGACCGCGCAAGCGGTTGACACCCTCGGCCACGACCTTGAGCGCGTCCACGTCGAGGCCGGAGTCGGTCTCGTCCAGCACGGCGATCTCGGGGCGCAGCATGGCCATCTGCAGGATCTCGAAGCGCTTCTTCTCGCCGCCGGAGAAGCCCTCGTTGACGTTGCGCTGCAGGAACTTCTCGTCCATGTCCAGCGCGCCCATCTCCTCGCGCAGGCTCTTCATGAAGGCGCGCACGGGGATGTCCTCGTCACTGGTGGCGTTCACGGCGGTGCGCAGGAAGTTGGTGAGCGACACGCCGGGGATCTCGGTGGGGTACTGCATCGCGAGGAACAGGCCGAGCTTGGCCCGCTCGTCGGGGTTCATCTCAGTGATGTCCTGGCCCTTCAGCAGCACCTCGCCGCCGGTGATCTCGTAGGACGGGTGGCCCATGATGGCGTAGGCGAGAGTGGACTTGCCCGACCCGTTCGGCCCCATGAGCGCATGGGTCTCCCCCTTGTTGACCATGAGGTTGAGGCCGTGGAGGATCTCGGTCCCCTCGATGGCAACAGTGAGGTTCTTGACGTGCAGTTCGGCAGTCATGGTGGTCCTTAAGGGTTTCATGGTGATTCCTGGGTCAGTGGTGACGGGGCGTTGGGGCATCGTTCAACTGCTGCTCGACATCGACGTACACCTGACCGTCGGCCACTTTGCAGGCGTACACGGGGATGGGCTTGACCGCGGGCAGTGAGTCGGGCTGCCCGGTGTCGAGATCGAACACCGACCCGTGCAGCAAGCACTCGATCGTGTTGTCCTCGATGTAGCCCTCGGGAGCCAGGTCGTAGTCGGCGTGGCTGCAGGTGTTGTGCACGGCCTTGACGAGCGTGTCGTCCAGGCGCACCAGCGCGATCGGCTCGCCACCCGCCACGACCTTCACCGAGTGGCCGATCAGCATCTCGTCCAGCTTCGCCACCGCCTCGTATGTCATCAGCTCCTCCGGGGGTCCATGACCGCTGGGATGGTGACTTGGATCTCGCGTTCGATCTCCGCGAGGATCGTCTCGGTCACGCCCGGCAGCTCGATGCGGTCGGTGACCTCGCCGAAGAAGCCGAAGACGAGCATGCGCACCGCCTCGCCGTAGGGGATGCCGCGGGAGGTCAGGTAGAACAGCTGGGCGGCGTCCACCTGGCCGACCGACGAGTGGTGGCCGCACGAGACCACGTCGGAGCACAGGATCTCCAGGAACGGGATCGAGTCCGCGTGCGCCCCGTCGGTGAGGATGAGGTTGCGGTTGGTCTCGTCTGAGGTCGTGGCCTTCGCGTGCGGCTCGATGCGGATGTTGCCGAACCACGTCGCCCGGGCGGTGCCCTGCAGCGCACCCTTGTAGATCGATTCGCTGGACGTCTTGGGCGCGTTGTGGTGGATCACCGAGCGGTGCTCCATCTGCTGGTCCTCGGAGCCGAAGTACACCCCGAACAGCTCCCCGTGCCCGCCGGGGCGATCCAGCCCGACGTCGGGGCGCACGTACACGGTGCGCCCGCCGAGGCTGGCCTCAAGGTGGCGGTACACCGCGTCACGCTGCACGTAGCCGCGGTGGCGCCCGATGTGGTCGATGCCCGGGCCCCAGTTCTGGGCGGTCAGGACCTGCGCGTGGGCGCCGTCCCCGACGACCGTCTCCACGACCTCGACGACGGTGGCGCGGGCGTCGCCGACGTGGTCGATGTAGATCTTGGCCTTGGCGAACGCTTCGAGGACCACCAGCACGCGGGGAACGTGCGCACCGTCGGTGTCGGCCTGGATGGTGATCGTGATGGGATCGGCGATCTCGGTCTCCGCCGAGACGCGGACGAACGCGCAGTCGGTGAACGCGGCGAAGTTCAGGGCATCGAACTTCTCCTCCGCGGCCACCGCGACCCCGAAGGCGTTGTGCACGACGTAGGGCTCCTGGCGCGCGGCCGTGGCGAGGTCGGTCACCAGCAGGCCGGCCGCGTTGCTCTGCGCGTCGACCACGGCACCGTCGACGATGCGGATCGATCCGGCGACCTGGTCACCGAGGGTCGCCACGACCCCGTCGTCCGGCCAGGCGACGTCCGCGGCCTCCTCCGGATCGGCGACCACGACCGGCCGGTCGAGGTCGAAGCGCTCCGGGTGGGTCTTCCGCCACTCCTCGTCGGTCTTGGTCGGCCACTCGAGGTCGCTGAACGCCTTGAACGCCTCCTGCCGGCGGTCCCGCAACCAGTCCGGCTCCTCCAGCCGCTCGGACATGGCCAGCACATCCGCCTCAGTCAAGTCCCTCAAGTTCGTCACGTCAGCTACGTCCTTCACGGGGTGGGTTCACGGGGTGGGTTCACGGGTGGGCTTGATTTTCTTCACAAACGAGGCGGCGGTGCCGCCCGACCTCCAACCGGAACATCGGCGGCGGGAGTCGAGCGGGGTGGGGGCCAAATCCCGCCCTGAGGGGGCTGGCCTTTCGCGAGCGCAGCGCCCCCCGAAGGGCGGGGTTTGGCCCCCACCCTTCAGCAGAAAGCTAGCCCACCGACCCCTCCATGTTCAGGCTGATCAGGCGGTTCAGCTCCACCGAGTACTCCATGGGCAGCTCCTTCGAGATCGGCTCGATGAACCCGCGCACGATCATCGCCATGGCCTCGGCCTCCTCGACCCCACGCGACTGGAGGTAGAACAGCTGCTCCTCGCCGATCTTGGACACGCTCGCCTCGTGGGAGATCTGCGCGTCCTCCTCGGAGATGTTCATGTACGGGTACGTGTCGCTGCGGGCGTGCTCGTCCAGGAGCAGCGCGTCGCAGATCGTGGAGTTCTTGACGCGGTGTGCGCCCTCGGCGATCTCGACCTGGCCGCGGTAGCTCGTGCGGCCGTGGCCCTGGGCGACGGACTTGGAGACGATCGAGCTCGATGTGTCCGACGCGTGGTGGTGCATCTTCGCGCCGGCGTCCTGGTGCTGGCCGTCGCCGGCGAACGCCACCGACAGGACCTCGCCGCGGGCACCACGGCCCATCAGGTACACGCTCGGGTACTTCATCGTGAGCTTGGAGCCGATGTTGCCGTCGATCCACTCCACGGTGGCGTCCTCGTAGGCGGCGGCGCGCTTGGTCACGAGGTTGTAGACGTTGTTCGACCAGTTCTGGATGGTCGTGTAGCGCAGACGGGAGCCGGGCTTGGCGATCAGCTCGACCACTGCCGAGTGCAGCGAGTCCGACGAGTAGATCGGCGCGGTGCAGCCCTCGACGTAGTGCACGTAGGAGCCGGGCTCGGCGATGATCAGCGTCCGCTCGAACTGGCCCATGTTCTGCTGGTTGATCCGGAAGTAGGCCTGCAGGGGGATGTCGACCTTCACGCCCTCGGGCACGACGATGAACGACCCGCCACTCCACACCGCCGTGTTCAGGGCGGAGAACTTGTTGTCGTTCGGGGGGATGACCTTGCCGAAGTGCTCGCGGAACAGGTCCTCATGGGTGTGCAGGGCCGTGTCGGTGTCGAGGAAGATCACGCCCTGTGCCTCGAGGTCCTCGCGCACCTTGTGGTACACGACCTCGGACTCGTACTGGGCGGCCACGCCGGCCACGAGGCGCTGCTTCTCCGCCTCGGGGATGCCCAGGCGGTCGTAGGTGTTCTTGATGTCGTCGGGCAGGTCCTCCCAGGTGTTGGCCTGCTTCTCCGTGGAGCGCACGAAGTAGAAGATGTCGTCGAACATGATCTTCGACAGGTCACCGCCCCAGCTGGGCATCGGGCGAGCCAGGAACTGCTTGTAGGCCTTCAGGCGCGTGTCGAGCATCCACTTGGGCTCGTCCTTCAGCGCCGAGATCTCGCGGACGACATCCTCGGACAGGCCTCGCTTGGGCTCGAAGACCGGCTTGCCCTCGTCGTGCCAGCCGTACTTGTAGGTGCCGAGCTCCAGGTCTTCTGCTTTGGTCGCCATGAGTTTTGCTCCTGTACCTATTTGCCGTCGTCGGTGATGTGGCAGACGCAAGCGGGCGCACCGCCGGCGATGGTCTTCTCGCGCGACACCGTCGCACCGAGCAGTTCGCTGAACAGCTGGGTCTCGTACGCGCAGATCTCGGGGTGCTGCTCGGCGATCTCCTTGATCGCGCAGTGCCCCTGCGTCAGCTGCAGTCTCGTATGGCCGTCGCTGTCGGTGACCTGCTCCGCGTCCGCCAGGTAGCCGTCGGCACTGAGCAGCTCGGCCAGGCGGTCGGCCCCCTTGCGGGAGTCGACGCCGGTCAGCTCGGTCGCGTAGCGCCCACCCTGGCGGGCGGCACGCCACCGCATGAAGCCGAGGAGCGCGTCGTGCCCGTGCTCCTCCTCGAGGTAGGACAGCAGCTCGATCGCCAGCTGGGCGGAGTTGTCGGGGAACAGCCGCTGCGCCCGGTCGGTCAACGTGTAGCGGGCGCTCGGGCGGCCGGGACCATCGCGGCGGACGGTCTCCGCGTCCACGAGGCCGTCGCGTTCGAGCACCTGCAGGTGGCGCCGGATGGCGACCTCGGACAGGCTCATCGCGGCGGCGAGATCCGCCACCGAGTGTGCGCGGCGGCGCAACAGGTCAACGATGCTGGCGCGCGTGTCGCCCAGCAGGTCGACCAGGGTGGTGGCTTCGCGTGCGGTCACACCAATATTTCTACCACAATGTTGAGAAACTCGCAGCGAACGCATCCGGATCACCCCTGGTTGCCGGACATGCCGTCCCTCCCCCGCCCACTGAAGGGCCCACCCCCCGCCCGCCTGCACCACATTCTTCCAGGAGTATCGACGGGTGACCCTTGCAGACATGATCCAAGCGGTGTATGCTCGAACACATGTTCGTATCAGGCTGGTCAGTCGGTGTCGCCGCCACCTCCACACGGGAGCGTGGCGGGCGTTGGCGACCCGGCGGGCAGCGCGCGCCCAACCGCCACACCGCCACCCCCCCCGGCCGCCGGCGGCGTTCTGGCCCGCGAGGAGCCCGTGGGCTATGACACCGGCCGCGACCATGACGCCCACGGGTCGGCGGGCACGCCCTGGACCCAAACGAGCGGCGGGGGCGTGTCGTGGACCTCCACCCACGACAGCCACGGGGACGCACCCGGCGCTGACCTGGGCGGGGACGAGCCGCCCGACGGTGGCGACACCGACGGTGGCGACACCGACGGTGGCGACACCGACGGTGGCGACAGCGACGGTGGCGACAGCGACGGTGGCGACAGCGACGGTGGCCAGCACAGGTGGGTGGTGGGTAGCGCCCCGCGCGGGGTGCAGGCGCGCACCCGGGTGGCCCGGTGCGCGACCACGCCGGGGTCAGTGCTGGGCGCGGCGGTGGGCGCGTTGGCCGACGCCGTGGACGCCTTGGCCGCCACCGCCACCGCCGACCTCGCGGGCGCCGCGGCACCCAACGACGCCCACGGCGGGGGCAGCGCCCACGCCGGGGACAGCACCCAGGGTGGTGCGGGTGCTGGCGGGGCCGCGGCTGGCCCAGACACCGGCTTGGCCGGCGAGCATGTGGATGTGGTGGGCGACGCGCTGGTGGGCCTGGCGTATCTGCGGGCACGTCTTGACGCCTGCCAGCTGGGGTTGCTGGCCGATTTCGAGCGGCGGGGCGGCCACCGCGCGACGGGGCGGTGACCGCGTCGTCGTGGCTGGCCGGGCGCACCGGCACCGACTACTCGACCACCGCCCGCCAGGTCAGCACCGCCCGGCGGCTGGGTGGACTGCCGCGTCTGGCCGCGCATCTGGCTGCCGGGGACATCACCCTGGGCCATGTCAGCGCGGTCACCGACCGGTGTGTGCCCGCCCGCGCCGAGACGTTCGCTGACGCCGAGGCGATCCTGGCCGACCTGGCCGCCACCAGCCCGCCCCGCCACGTCCGCCACGCGGTGGCCCGCCTGGTCGACCTCGACGACCCCGACAGCGCCCACAACCCCGACGCGCCCGGCGGTGACGCGTTGCGTGAGCTGCGTCTGCGCGCAGGGTTCCAGGGCCGCGGGGAGCTGGTGGGCACCCCGGACCCGCTGACCCGCGAGGCGTTGACCGTGCCGCTCGACGCCTTCGACACCCCCGATGCGGCCGGCACCCCCGCCGACCAGCGGCGCACCCCCACCCAACGCCGCCACGACGCGTTCGCCGCGATGCTGCACACCCTGCTGGCCCAACCCGGCCTGCCCACCGTGCAAGGCGCCCGCCCCCAGATCCTGATCACCATCGACCTGGCCG
>JBBDQS010000040.1 GCA_040905805.1 Egibacteraceae bacterium
CGAGGCCGAGCAACGACCGACCCAGCGGGAACGGCAGCCTCGGGTCGGTCGACAGCGCGCGGCTGGCCTCCAGATGTGCTCGTGCGTCGTTGTGGCGCTGCTGGCCGTGTGCAAGTTCGCCCAACAGCCACTCACCGATGGCTTGGTTCCAGCGGTCGCCGCTCCCACGGCCGAACCGCACGATCTCCGCGGCCGCGGTTCGAGCGGTTTCCAGTTCACCGGAGGCGTAGGCCGACAACACGAACCAGGGACGGGACCACATCTCGTATTCAGATCCGCTCAGGGCTCGTGCCAGTAACACCGTGTGCGCCTGGGACAGCCAGCCCTGCGCTCGTTCGTGATCGCCTTGCAGGACGTCGGCCGCTCCCAGGCCGGCGAGCCCGACCGCCTCCCATCCGGGACGCCCGACCTGGCGCGCGAGTTCGACGGCACGTCGCGCGTGAGAACGTGTCTGGTCGAGCCGACCGGACCACACCGGCCACAGGCCAAGAACCGCGTTGGCGGCCGGAAGGTGGAAGGCGACCTCGGTGGCCTCGGAGACCTCGATCGCCTCATCGAGCAGGTGGCACCCGGCGCCGATCGTGCGGCTACGAAGCAGCGTCCATCCGGCGACCGCCAGAACGTGAGCGTGGGTCGCAGCATCACCGCACCGCTCGGCGTGTCCGACCGCTTCCTCGACATCAGCATCTACCTGCTCGCTTATCGACAGTCCCGACAGGGCCCCGGCCTGGGCCCGAATGCTCAAACCGTGCGCGAGCGTCCCGCCCACATCGGCGGCGCGTGCCGCGTCAATTGCACGGCTCGCCGACCGATAGGCGCTGGCCGGTTGGCTGTCGCGGAGAGCCAACAGCGCCGCGGTGGTCAGCCCCCGCACCCGCTCGTCAGCAGGGGCGCCCGGGGCATCGGCCCCGTCATGCAAGCGCCGGTACGCCTCTCGGCTCAGACCGTGCTCGAACCAGAAGCGGAAGATCGGCTCGGTGATGTCCACCAGGCTGCGCAGGTCCCGGGCCTCCGCCGCCCAGTCCATCGCGGCGCGCAGATCATCCAGACCGGCCGCAAGCCGCGCCATCCAGAGTTCGGGATGCCCACCGGACAGACCCGCGTGCGCCCTCCCGGCCAGCGCGACATGAAACGCCAGATGGCGGCCACGCACCCGGGCGGGGTCGTCCAGCTCGGCCAGTCGCTGCCGGGCATACACCCGGATCGTCTCCAGCAGCCGGTAGCGGGCCCTGCCGTGGCGCTCGACGACCTGCACCATGGACTGCTCGACCAGCCCAGCGACCAGGTCAAGCACGTCGTCGCCGTCGATGCCGTCCCCGGCCACCACCGCCTCGGCAGCATCCAGTTCGAACGACCCGGCGAACACCGACAGTCTCGCCAACCCCAACCGCTGCACGTCGTCGAGCAGCTCGTAGCTCCAGTCCAGCG
>JBBDQS010000041.1:0-17971 GCA_040905805.1 Egibacteraceae bacterium
GCACGCCGGGATCTGCACGGGGGGCCGTCGGCAACGACGGTCCCTACCGTAATAGTCAGCAGCCGCCGCCGGGCGCCGGCGGGATCGACGGGTCGATGACCTCGAGGTGCACGTGGGGCCACCGGGCCGTGGAGTACCGGTCGACCTGCGACTCGAAGGGCAGGACGCGGGCGCCGGCGGCGATGACCGTGCGGGTGGGCTCCACCCGGTCGCCCACGCCCACCTGCAGCCCGTGCAGGTGCAGCATCTTGACCTCCCAGCCTGGGCGCTCGTCGGGCTCGATCACGACGAAGTCGTCGTGGTAGCGGCAGTACAGCGGGTAGGACCCCGCCCGGACCACCCGACCCGCCACCGGTGCGAGCACCGGGTCGGCCGGGTCGACGACGACGTCGGCCGCGGTGTGCGACCCGGTGCCGCGGTCGCGGGTCGGCAGGACCATGTGGGGCGTGGCGGTCGAGCGGGGGGACTGGTGCCGGGCGCCCGGGTGGCTGGCCTGGTGGAAGCCGATCAGGTCGACGTCACGGGCGGGCAGATGCAGGCTGATGGCCCCGACCGTGGCGTAGACCGGGTCCGGCTCGAGGTAGGTGAACGCGACGACGTGGTGCCCGACCGTGCCGTCGGGGGCGACCGCCCGGACCCGGACGCGTCCCGGCCACAGCGTGTCGTAGGCGGCGGCGGCGCGTGCATGGGGGCGAAAGGTCAGGGTCTGGCCGGTGGCCGTGGCGTCCAGCGCACCGGTGACCTCGGCCCCGGCGACCTCCACGTGCACGCTCGAGCGGGCCGGGTCCACGGGTCGGTCCACCTGGACGGTGACCGGCGCGAGGTCGGCGAGGGTCTGTCCGCCCGCGGGCGACGTGGCGGTCACCCGCGGGCTGTGCGGTCCGTCCACCGCCGCGTGCAGGGCCTGCTGGGCGGTGTCGTCGGCCACGGCCGCCGCTCCGCCGTACACGTCGAGCCGGCGCGGGCGCCGCACCCGCAGCGCGTCGGCGGTGGCGGGGGGCAGATGGGCGGGCGCGGTGAGCAGCAGGGGCTGGTCGAGCAGCGCCGCGTGGCGGGTGCCGGCCAGGGCATCGGGGAAGTCGGCGCCGCTGGCCAGCGACATCCCCGACGGGTCCGGGTAGAAGGCCTCGACGACCGCCGCGGCGGTGGCGTAGCGGTCCGCACCGGCCAGACGGGTCACGGTCGCGACCGTCTGCGCCGCGTGGTCCTCCACGGCCCCGCTGACCGCGGCCCCGCCCCCGATCAGGCTCAGGTGGGTCACCTGGCGCAGGGCGAGCGCGTCCGCGGTCGTGTCGGGCAGGTGGTCCGCGGCGGTCAGCAGGATGGGCCATCCCTCGCGGGCCGCCGGCGCCGAGGCGGCCAGGGCGTCGGGGAAGGCGGTGCCGGAGGCCAGGACCGCCCCCGTCGATGCCGGCAGCGCCCGCGCGACCGCCGCGGCCGTGGCGTAGCGGTCGATCCCGCCGTGTCGCCTGGTTTCGAAGCCCAAGGCCGCGACGTCGCGTCGGACGCTGGCGCCGAGTGCCCCCTCGCCGCCGAGCAGGTGCACGACGGCGCCGGGTTCCAGCACCCGGCGCAGCTCGTCCGCCGTGGCAGCGGGGAGCTCGTCAGACCGCGCCAGCAGCAGGGGGCCGTCCACCGCGACGGCCATCGGGACGCCCGCCAGGGCATCGGGGAACGCGTCGGCCCGCGCGAGCACGGCGGCGGGCGCCCGCCCGGCATCGGGGTAGGCCGCGGCCGACACCGCCACGGCCGTGTCGACGCGGCTGCGCCCTGCGTGGCGGCGCACGGACCGTTCGGTGGCCGTCACCCACCAGGTGCGGTCGACGCGACGGCCCTCGGCATCCTCGGCCTCCACCCGCACGGCGTGCGCGCCCGGAGCCAGGGCGACCGGGACCCGCACCGGCGTGCCCAGGGTCGGGTCGTGCGCGTCGACCTGCGCGTGGACGGGCGGCTCGGTGTCGACCGTGAAGCGCGCTGCGGTGATCGGGTGCGGGCCGTGCACGCGAGCGTGCAGCACGGTCTCGCCCGCCGCGACGACCGCTCCGGGGGCGGGCGCCGGGTCGGAGACCGCCAGGTCGGTGGGGGCCGCGCTCGCCGTCGGCCCGGCCGGCAGCGCCAGCACGGCGAGCACGCCGAGCACGGGCAATACGGGGATGCCCCGATGCATCTGGCCCACCTAGCCGGGGGTGCCGGCCGTCATGTCGAGGCGGACGATGTCGCTGCACAGCGCCCGGGCTCGCTCGACGACCGGCACGTGCAGGGCGTGGTCGCGGTACGCGGCCAGTGCGGCGCTGTCGGCGAAGACGGTCAGCAGGCCCGTGACCGCCGGCTCGTCGACCGACCGGGAGACCGCCAGCCACACCACCTCGTCGATGCTGTCGCCCAGCGCCCGCAGGTCGCCTTCGAGCGCAACCCGTTCGTCGTCGTCGACGTCGGGGCGGAACTGGAAGCGCACGATGTGCCACAGCATGAGGCCGGCAGTCTAGCCCCGTCCCCGTCCGGGGGTGTCGCCGGCGACGCGACGACGGTGGGGGTGGTGGTCTGGCCGGGCCACGTGCCCGGGGAAGTGGCCGGGCGACGCGACGACGGTGGGGGTGGTGGTCTGGCCGGGCCACGTGCCCGGGGCAGTCACCGGGTCACGCGTCCGGGGAGGGCGCGCGCACCGGCCAGCGACGCGTCACGGACGTAGCGGAAGTGCGCCAGCCAGAACGGGCGCAGCAGCCGGTACGCCGGCCCCTCGGCCACCTCCCACGACCCGAACCGGCAGCGGTCCTCGTCGACCGCCTCGAAGGCGTAGCGGTGCAGTGCCGAGAAGCCGGGCACCGCGGTCACCTTCCAGGTCACCCCCCGCCGGGGCTCGTACTCGACGATCCGGGCCGACGCCGGCAGGACGTAGGGGTAGCGGGAGCGGATGGGGTTGAACACCCAGCACAGCAGCGCGCCCTCCCGCAGCGTCCCGCCGGTCACACGCGCCCAGCGAAAGCAGGGGTTCCAGCGCGGCCAGCCGCGCACGTCGTCGAAGATCGCCCACATCCGCTCCACGGGCAGGCCGACCGCCGCCCACCCCCGCACCGGCAGCTCCGGGTCGCTCGGCTCGGCCGGGATCCCGCCCGGACCCGGGCTTGCAGCGGGCACGTGGCGCTCGGCGTCGTCCACCCGTCGACCCCCTTGCGTCCCGGCACCTGGTGGCACCCTACCGCGGGGCTGGCACGGGGTGGACCCGTGCGGTGTGGTCGGCCATGATTGCGGTCGTGGCGTGGTGCTGTCGGCGCCAGCGGGCCACACGGATGCGGGACAGCTGGGGGCTACATGGACGTCGACGCGGTGGTCGTGGGCTCGGGCTTCGGCGGGGCCGCCGCGGCATGCCGCCTGGCAGAGGCCGGCCGCTCGGTCTGCGTCCTGGAGCGCGGCAAGGCCTACCCACCCGGGTCGTTCCCCCGCCGCCCCGCGGCGATGGCCGCGAGCTTCTGGGACCCCAGCGAGGGCCTGCAGGGGCTGTTCGACATCTGGTCGTTCCGCGGCCTGGAGGCGGTCGTCGCCTCCGGCCTGGGTGGCGGTTCGCTCATCTACGCCAACGTGCTCCTGCGCAAGGACGAGCGCTGGTTCGTCCGCGAGACGCGCCTCGGGGGCGACCACGAGTACTGGCCGGTCTCACGTGCCGACCTGGAGCCCCACTACGACGCCGCGGAGCGCATGCTCGACGCGACCCCCTACCCCTTCGACCGCCCGCCCTACGACGCCACCGCCAAGACCCGCGCGTACGCGGGGGCGGCGCAGCGGCTCGGTCTCGACTGGTTCCGCCCGAACCTCGCCGTGACGTTCTCCCCGGCGGGCGTCACCCTCGGCGAGCCGTTCGGCGACCCTGCCGACAACCTCCACGGCCGCCGCCGGGCGACCTGCACGCTGTGCGGGGAGTGCGACGTCGGCTGCAACATCGGCGCGAAGAACACCCTCGACTACACCTATCTCAGCACCGCGGCGCGGGCCGGTGCGGACATCCGGACGCGCTGCGAGGTGCGCCGGCTCACGGCCCACCCCGACGGGGGCTACACGGTGAGCTTCGTGCGCCACGCACCCGAGCACGAGGGGGCACCGACCAGAACCGGGCGCCTGCCGACCGAGGACGTGCGGGCGAAGGTCGTCGTGCTCGCCGCCGGGGCGCTCGGCAGCACGTACCTGCTGCTGCGCAACCGCAGCGCGTTGCCCGCGCTCAGCCCCCGCCTCGGCTCGCGCTTCAGCGGCAACGGCGACCTGCTCGCGTTCGTCACCGGCGGGCCGCGGTCCTTCGACCCGTCGCGGGGGCCGGTGATCACGAGCACCGTGCGCGTCCCCGACGCCGTCGACGGCGGCAACGGGCGCGGTTTCTACGTGCAGGACGGGGGCTATCCCGCCTTCGTCGACTGGGTCCTCGAGGGCGCCAACGTGGTGGGGCCGCTGCGGCGGATCGCCCGGTTCGCGGCGGCCCGGGTGCGCAGTCGCCTGACCGGCGAGCCGAAGTCCACCGTCGGCGCCGAGATCGGTGCGCTGCTCGGCGACGGGCGGCTCTCGGCGGGGACGCTGCCGCTGCTCGGCATGGGCCGGGATGTGCCCGACGGTACGATGCGCCTGCGCTCTGGCTACCTCGACGTGGACTGGACCACCGAGACCTCGGCGGCCTACTTCCGTCGGGTCCGCGCGGTGATGCGCGCGGTGGCGGGCACGCTCGACGCGCGGTTGCAGGAGAACGTGTCGAGCTACCTGCGCCGGGTCGTCACCGTCCACCCGCTCGGGGGCTGCCCCATGGGTCGCGACGCGCGCGAGGGGGTCGTCGACGACCACGGCGAGGTGTTCGGTCACCCCGGCCTCTTCGTCGCCGACGGCGCGGTCATGCCCGGCCCCGTCGGCCCGAACCCCTCGCTCACGATCGCGGCCCTGGCGGAGCGCTTCTCGGCGCGGATGATCGACCGGTGCGGCCATGGCTGACGCCCTGCGGCGCTCGCTCATCATGGCCGGGGGCGGCGTGAAGGTCGCGTTCCAGGCCGGCGTGCTGCAGGTGTGGTTGGACGAGGCCGGGCTCGTCTTCGACCACGCCGACGGCGCCAGCGGCGGCGTGTTCAACCTGGCGATGTGGTGCCAGGGCATGAGCGGGACCGAGATGGCCGACCACTGGCGCCGGTACCGGCCGCTGCGCGCCGTCCAGCCGACGGTGGCCGGCCTGCTGGCCGCGCCCCTGGCGGGCTCGCTGCTGTCCTACCGCCGGTTCCGCCGGACCATCCTGCGCGACTGGGGCCTCAACTGGACGGCGATCCGGGCCACCGACCGCGCCGCGACGTTCAACCTGTACGACTTCACCGCGCACGAGCACGTCGTGCGCCCCGCCGCGGACATGACCGAGGACCTGCTCATCTCGGCGGTGTCCCTGCCGATCTGGTTCCCGCCGGTGCGCGTGGACGGGCACCACTACATCGACGCGGTGTTCGCCACGGACGCGAACCTCGAGGAGGGCATCCGCCGCGGCGCCGACGAGCTGTGGGTCGTGTGGACCGTCAGCGACCAGGGCCGCTGGCGCCGCGGCTTCGTGCACCAGTACTTCCAGATCATCGAGGCCGCCGCCAACAGCCGGCTCCGCGCCGACCTGGCCCGCATCCAGCGCAGCAACGCCGCCGTCGCTGCCGGGGAGCACGGCGAGTTCGGCCGGCCCGTGGCGGTCAGGCTGCTGCGCGCCGAGGTCCCGGTGCACTACCTGCTGACGCTCACCCGCGACCGCATGGCCGCCGCGGTGGACCTCGGGGTGCACGCCGCCCGCGATTGGTGCGCGGAGCAGGGCATCGCGCTGCGGGCGCCCGCGGCGACCGCCGCGGCGCCTGCGCCGCCCGCCGCGCCCACGGCGGACCCGCAGCGGCGCGGGGTGCGGTTCACCGAGGAGATGACGGGGTTTGTCACCCTGGGCGACGACGACCCCGACCGGGGCGCGCGGACCGGGCGGGCCGCCGGCACGCGTGCCGGCTTCCGCCTGACCATCGCGGTCGACGACCTCGATCGCTTCGTGACCGACCCCGACCTCGCGGCCACGGCGACCGGGGAGGTGCGCTGCGAGGTGCTCGGCGGGCGCCTGCCCGTGGAGCGCGGCGCGTTCAACCTGTTCGTCGACGCCGACGACCCCCGCGACAAGCGCATGCGGTACCGCCTGTGGTTCCGCGACGCCGCCGGCCACCCGCTCACCCTCACGGGCTTCAAGGTGGTGCGTGACGACCCGGGTCCCGACGCGTGGGCCGACACCACCACCCTGTACACGCGCATCCTGCGCGGCCACGTCGACGGGCCCGCGACCGAGGCGGCCGACGTCGTGGCCGCGGGGATCCTGCGCATCCGACCGCTGGCCTTCGCGCGCCAGCTCACCACGTTCCGGGCCACGGCGCCCACCCGCCGCGCCGGCCTCGCCGCGCTGGCCCGGTTCGGCCGGCTGTTCGCCGGCAACCTGCGGGACGTCTACGCCGGACCGGTCGGCCGGCGCGCCCCGACGCCATGAGCGCCCAGCCGCCTGACCGGCGCGACGCCGCGCCGCGCCCCCGCACCCTCGCCGCGCTCGACTTCCGCCGCCGCGCCGCGACGCGGTGGTACCACCCCCCGGTGCTCGCCGACGCCGCCGTGCGGCTGGCCGTCTCCATGGCTTTCGACGCGTTCCTCGACAAGCGCGAGCTGCAGGCCGCCCTGGCCGCCGAGGTCTACGAGGTGCCGGAGGACCCCGCCCGGCGCACGGCCGACGACGCGGAGCTGTGGATCGACTACGTCGCCGACACCGGCGACGGCTTCCCCGCCACGTACACGATCGCGTGGCTGGCCTCGCAGGCGCGGCTGCCGCTGGAGGGCAACCCGGCCGGCCTGCCCCGCGGTGACCTGATGGTCCTCGGCGGGGACGAGGTGTACCCGGTGGCCAACCCGGGCGCCTACACCGACCGGTTGACCGGCCCGTACGAGGCCGCGCTGCCCTGGGCCGCCGACGGGGGCCAGGACGTCTTCGCCATCCCCGGCAACCACGACTGGTACGACGGCCTGACGAGCTTCATGCGCGTCTTCGGCCAGGGCGCGTGGATCGGCGGGCGGCGGACCCGCCAGGCCCGCAGCTACTTCGCGTTGCGCCTGCCGCACGGGTGGTGGCTGTGGGGCATCGACATCGCCTTCGACGCCTACGTCGACGATCCGCAGATGCGGTACTTCCGTCAGGTCCGCGCGCAGATGGAGCCCGGTGACCGGGTGATCCTGTGCACTGCAAAGCCCAGCTGGGTCAAGCCGCACGACCCCGGGTCCTACCGCAACCTCGCGTTCGTCGAGCGCAAGCTGCTGCACGACGTCGAGGTCCCCCTGACGATCGCCGGCGACTACCACCACTACTCGCGCTACGTCGGCGACGACGGCACCCACAAGGTCACCGCCGGCGGCGGCGGGGCGTTCCTGCACCCGACCCACGGGCTCGGGGACGCGCTGGTTCTGCCGCCCCACGGCGACGGCGACGCCGCGGCCCGGGTGAGCGCGCCCACCCGGTCGGCCGACCCGCACGAGGCCGCCAGCCCGGTGGACCCGGCGGCGGTGGCCGACGAGGACGACGCCGGCCCCTACCGGTGGTTCCGGCGGGCAGCCGTCTACCCGGACCCGGCGACCTCGCGCCGACTGGTCTGGGGATGCCTGGCCATGTCGGTGCGCAACCCCTGGTTCACCATGATCCCCGCAGCGCTGTCCACGGTCCTGCTGTGGTCGGTGCTGTTCGCGCGGCGCGCGGCCGGAGGAGCGGTGGGCGACACCCTCGCCACGACCGCCGGTCGCGTCGGGTTCGCCGATCTCGCCGCGGGGTTGGCGGCCAGCCCGGTCGCCCTGCTGCTGGTCGTCACGCTGCTCGGGGCGCTGGTCGGGTTCGCCCGCCCGTCGACGCGCTGGCGCCTGCCGGGGGCTCCGGCGTGGGTGCCGAAGGCGCTGCTCGGCCTGACCCACGGGGTCGTCCAGGTGCTGGCGTTCCTCGTGGTGGCGTCGGCGGCGACGCGGCTGATGGCACCGCTGCTGCACGCGGAGCTGCCGGCGGTCGGGCAGGTCACGGTGCTGCTTGCGCTGTTCGTGGTGGTCGCCGCCCTCGGCGGGGGTGCCGGGGGGCTCGTGATGGGCGCGTACCTGGCGGCAGCCAACGCGGCGCCGGGCCACGCCCACGGCAACGAGTCGTTCTCCGCGCTCGCCAACGAGGACCACAAGCACTTCCTGCGACTGCACATCGATCGCACGGGCGCGCTGCACCTGCACGCGATCGGCGTGGACCGGGCGTGCCGGAAGTGGGACGTCGACCCCGACGCCGAGGATCCGGAGGCGTCGTGGCTGCGCCCGGCCGAGCCGCCACCGCGAGCCCGACTGGTCGACGGTCCGCTGTGCGTCCACCCGGGCCGCGGCGACGGGGGCGTCGCGGGGCCTACTCGGTCGGCGTAGTCCCCGAGGGGGAGCGCCGCCGCAGGGCCTGCCAGACCAGGTAGGCCGCCACGAGCACCACGAGCAGCGGGGCCACGAAGAACCCGGCGACGAGCATGCCGCCCACGACGTTCACGAACGCGTCGCGGGCCAGGTCCCAGTACCGTCCCAGGTCGGGTCGCTCGCCGCCCGTGCCCGCGAGCTCGACCGGTGCGCCCGGCTCGAACAGCTCCACCGTCAGCGTCGAGAAGGTGGTGCGGGCGTCGAGCAGCTGGAGGCGGCCCTGCACCTGCTCGATCTGGCCCTGCAGGCCTTCGAGCTGCTGCTGGACGGCGATCGCGTCCGCCACGCCCTCGGCCTCCTCGAGCAGCTCCAGGTAGAAGCGCTCCTGGGCCTGCAGGTGGCGCAGGCGCGACTCCAGGTCGGTGAACTCGTCGGTGACGTCCTGGGCGGTGATCCGACGCGACACGACCGTGCCGATCTCGCCGACGCCGACGAGCAGGTCCTCGTAGCGCTCGACCGGCACCTGCACCGTGACGCTGCCCGCGGTGGCGCCCGAGTCGGTCGTGGTCGTGTCGCTTGACACCACCGTGCCGCCCAGGCGGGTCGCGGCGTCGACCACCTGCCCGAAGGCCGTGTCGAAGCGCTGCTCCTCCAGCTCCAGGGTGACCGTGCCCTCCTTGATGATGCGCTCGCCGACGGATGCGGGCTGCGTCGCCCCGGGCAGCTCGAGGTCGCCCGCCGGCTGCGACTCGGCGTCGGACGCCGTGTCCTCATCCCCCGCACCGTCGCCCTCGGGGGCAGCCCTCGACAAGCCCTCGGCGGGTGCCGCCGCCTCGCCGCTCGAGCCGGCGGAGTCGGTGGGCTCCTCCGACATCTCCGCGCGGTCGGCACCGGAGCACCCCGCCAGCACCCACACGAGCACGATCAGCAGCAGGGACTTCAGGGACAGGGTGGCGCGGGCCATGGTGCACCTCGTTCTCGGGCGGCGGTGATCGCCGGCGGTACCGGTCGGACGCCGCCGCGCCGGCGACGGTTCCCCCGTCGGCGCCGTGGGTGATGGAGTAGCCTCGCTGGAGCGGGGGGTCGTGGTTACGAGGGAGGGGCACATCGTGGTCGCTGCCGACCAACCCGGGATCGCCGGGCTACGTGCCGCACTGTCCGGCGGGGTCGTCGCCAAGGGTGACGAGGACTGGGACGTCGCGCGTCAGGCGTTCAACCTCGCCGTCGACCAGCGGCCCGCCGCCGTGGCCTTCCCCGCCGACGCGGACGAGGTGGCCGCCACGGTCCGGTTCGCGGCGGAGCGGGGGCTGCAAGTGGCCCCGCAGCTGACCGGCCACAACGCCGCCCCGCTCGGCCCGCTCGACGGGGCCGTGCTGCTGCGCACCGACGGACTCGACGACGTGGCGTTCGACGCCGAGCACACCCGCGCGCGGGTTGGCGCCGGGGTCCGCTGGGGCGACGTGGTGCGCCAGACGTCCCCCCGCAGCCGTGCGGCGCTGCACGGCTCGTCGCCCGGCGTCGGCGTCGTCGGCTACTCGCTGGGCGGTGGGCTGGGGTGGTACGCGCGGCGGTGGGGCCTTGCCGCGAACAGCGTCACCGCGGTCGAGCTGGTCGCGGCCGACGGCAGCCGCCTGCGCGCCGACCGCGACCACGAGCCGGACCTGTTCTGGGCGCTGCGGGGCGGTGGCGGCAACTTCGGGGTCGTCACCGCCATGGAGTTCGCCCTCTACCCGGTCGGCGAGCTGTACGCGGGGGCGCTCTTCTTCCCCTGGGAGCGCTCCGCGGAGGTGCTGCACGTCTGGCACGGGCTGCTGGCCGACCTGCCGGACACCGTCACCTCGTGCGGGCGGATCATGCAGTTCCCCCCGTTCCCCGACGTGCCGGAGTCCCTGCGGGGCCGGTCCTTCGTCGTGATCGAGGCGGCCTGCCTCGGCGGCGCGGACGTGGCCGCACCGCTGCTGGCGCCCCTGCGGGGACTGCGGCCGAGCCTCGACACGTTCGCGGCGGTGGCGCCGGAGGCACTGCTGGACCTGCACATGGATCCCCCCCTGCCCGTGCCGGCGCTGAGCGACCACCTGCTGCTCGAACACCTGGCCCCCGCGGCGATCGACGACCTGGCAGCGGTGGCCGGGCCGGGATCCGGCTCGCCGCTGGCCGCCGTCGACCTGCGCCACACCGGCGCGGCGCTCGCCCGCCCGCAGCCCCACGACGGCGCGGTGGGGGCGCTGCCCGGGGTCCTGTCCCTGTTCGCCGTGGGTGTCCCCGCCGACCCCGCCGCGGGGGCCGCGGTCGGGGGCCAGCTCGCGAAGGTCAATGCGGTCCTCGCCGGCCACGCCGTCGGACAGTCGCTGAACATGGTCGAGGGCCCGGTCGCCACCCGCCAGGTCTACCCGCCCGCCACCTACCGTCGCCTCCAGCGGGTGCGCGCGCAGTACGACCCCGACGAGCGGTTCCGGGCAAACCACCCCGTGCCGACCCGGGGGTAGCCGCGCAGACGGCCCACCGCCGTCAGCAGGCGTCGGGGCGGTCGAGCCCGGTGCGCAGCTGGCACAGCGCCCCGGGACCGACCGCCGCCGGTCCGCCGAGCACGGTGACGGCGGTGCTGCGGTGGTCGCGCAGCCAGGCGTGCACGTCCGGGCTGAGCTCGGCTGGGCCGGTCAGCAGGATCGGCCGCCGCTGCCGGGCGGCCAGGCCGCTGCCGGTGAGCCCGTCGGGGGCGGACCACCCGCTGGCCACCAGCGGTTTGGAGGCGTAGCCGAGCTGGACCGCCCGGGTGGCCAGCACCGCGGCGGTGGCGGTGCGGGTCGGGCCGGCGATGCGCTCCATGCCGGGCAGGCCGAGCACGGTCACCTCCGGCAGCGCCGCGCTCCCGCCGACGACCCAGGTCCGCGCGGTGCCCAGCCGCTGGACGATGCGGGTCAGGCGCGTGTGGTCCTCCGACGGCCGCGCCAGCAGGATGGGGTGGCGTTGCCCGGCCGCGAGGGGGGCGGCGGCCAGCGCGTCGGGGAAGCGGTCGCCGGTGGCGACGACCACGGTCGAGGGGTCGGCGCCGTGCCCCACGGCGGCATCGGCGATCATCTCCGAGGTGGTGTAGCGGTCGGGACCGCGCAGCCGACGGACTTCGATGTTCTGTGCCCACAGCGCGTCCTCAACGGCCGGGTCCAGGGGCCCGAGCAGGTACGCGATCTCGGGGGCCAGGCGGCGCAGCTCCTCGGCGATCCCCGGGTCGAGCCGGTCGCCCCGGGTCAGCAGGAGCGGACCGCCAACCGCGGCGGCCAGGACGCTGCCCGACACGGCGTCGGCCCACGCCTCGCCCTCGGCGAGCACCACCGCGGGCACGAGGCCGGGCCAGGTCGCGCGGCTGACCGCCACCCCGGTCGCGTAGCGGTCCCCGCCGCTCAGGACCTCGACCAGCTGGGGCGGGGCGACCTGCTTCGGCGCCGGTGGGGGCGGTGTCGGGGGCGCGGGCATCACCACCGCGCCGGCGTCGTCCAGGACACCGAAGCAGAACCCGCGGGCCCTGCCCTCGTCGATGATCCGGGGCAGCGCGCCGATCGTGTTGGGGGTGCGCGGGCTGCCGTCGTGCAGGACGACCACCGCGCCCGGCGCCAACCGGCCGAGCACATGCGCGGCGATCGTGTCCGGCGAATGACCTCGCCAGTCCTGCGGGTCGACCGTCCACAGCAGCTGCACCGAGCCGAGCGCCCGGATGGCGTGGTGCACGCGCGCGTTTGTGGCCCCGTACGGTGGGCGGACCAGGGGGGCCGCGCGGACCCCGGCGCGTTGGATCGCCTGCGTGGTCCGGATCACCGTGGCGTGGATCAGCGCGTCGGCCAGGTGGGTGAGGTTCTCGTGCCCGTAGGTGTGGTTGCCGACGACGTGGCCCTCCGCCGCCGCGCGCCGGACCAGCCCGGGGTGCCGGTCGACGAGGCCGCCGGTGGGGAAGAAGGTGGCCGGGACCCCGCGGGCGGCCAGCAGGTCCAGGACCGCCGGGGTGTGCACGCCCGGCCCGTCGTCGAAGGTGAGCGCCACCGGCCCCGACGGGCAGCCCGGCGCCGCGGCGGCCCGGGGGGTCTGCGCCGCAGCCGTCCCGCCGCCCGCGGCCAGGAGCACGAAGGCGACCAGCGCCGCGCCCACGCTCTGTCCCGCCATCGGATGCCCCCAACGCCCGCTGGGTACTGCTGCGAGCACTCTATGCGCCGGGCGCCCCTGAGGGGGTCATCCGAGGACAGCCGCGGCGGCGAACACCCCGTACGCGGCGCAGAACAGCACCCAGATCGTCCGGTAGAACCGGGCGACGGCGCCCTCGTCGCCGGTGTCGAGGGTGCGGACCGCGAGGACGAGCCGGCCCGCCAGCGCGGCGTGGCCCCCCGCCAGCACCCCGCGGTGCAGGCCCGGGACGCCGACCACGCCGGCGACCGCAACCGCCGCGTAGGCGACCAGCAACGCCCCGACCCCCAGCGCCACCACGCGCGGGGCGCCCAGCCGCAGCGGCAGCGTGCCGACGGCGTACCGGCGGTCGCCCTCCATGTCGCCCAGGTCCTTGAACCAGGCGATGACCAGCCCGGTCACGAGCGCCACGGCGGTGAGGGCGACCAGCGCGGGCGGCAGCGGCAGCCCGGTCCCCGGCACCGCGGCGTAGTGGGCGAAGACCAGCAGGTTCACCACGAGCCCGCGGACCGCCACGATGCACCCGGCAGCCAGCGGGTGGTAGCGCTTGAGCCGCAGCGGCTGCAGGGAGTACGCCGCGCCGAGCGCTGCGGCGATGGCGATCGCGGCGAGCAGCCACGGCCCCCCGGCGGCGCCCGCGACGAGCGCCACGACGAGCGCGGCGCCCACGACCAGGCGGGCGGCCGTGGGGGTCATCGAGCCGCAGGCCAACGGGAGCCACGGCTTGTTCACCCGGTCGAGCGACACGTCGGTCAGCTGGTTCAGCCCGACGATGAAGACGTTGACCCCCAGGCCGGCCGCCAAGGCCAGACCCAGGTCGGCGAGGCTCGGACCGGCCAGGCCCGGGTCGGCGGCGGTGGGCACCGAGCGGGCCACCACGAAGAGGGCGCACAGGCTGACGACCGTGCCCACGATGGTGTGCGGACGGCTGAAGCCGATCGCCGTGGACACGTGCCGGCGGATCGGGTGCTGCGTGCTGTGCGGGAGATTGGGCACACCGCAATCTCGCATGCCGGTGGGCGAGCGGCCAGACGCACCGCGCGCCCGCGGACCCACCCGCGGTGGACCCTACTGGGGCAGCGCGGGGATGCGGGGGCTGGTCGGGAGGCCGCGCCCGCGCGGTGCCGGGCCCTCCAGGTCCGGCAGCGCCGGACCCCTCGGACTCGCGGTCGCGGGGGCGGGCACTGCCGCGGGCGGGCCGGACCCGGGATCCTGGCCCATCTCGCCGGCCCCAGCCGTCCCAGCCGTCTCAGGGGTCTCATCCGTCTCGGCGGCCTCGGCGGTCTGGGCGGTCTCGGCGGTCCCACTGGTCCCACCACCGGTCCCACCGGTCGGGACGTCTGCCGCCGTGACGGGCGTGTCGTCGGCCGGGGAGGCCAGGAGGCCAAGGATGAGCGCCAGGATGTCGCCCAGGGTCGACCCCACCGCCCCGACGGCGGCGCCGGTCAGGGCGGTGACCGACTCGACGGTGTCGCCGGGCTCGGGCGCGCCGGGTGCGGGGGGCGGGGCGGTGCCCGGATCCGGGGACGCCCCCGGTGCCGGCGGTGGGTCGGGGTCGGGGGGCGTGGGGTCCAGGCCCGGTGCCGGCGCCGGCGCGGACGTGGTCCCGGGTGCGGCCGGCACGTCGGTCTGCGGGGCCGGCGACGCCGGATCGCCCGGCGTCCCCGGCAGGTCCAGGTCGGGATTCACCAGCACCACGCGGGCTCCGCCGCTGCTGGGCGCCGGGCCGAAGAGCCCGCCCGGTCGGCCGACGCCGAACCATCCGGCGACCAGCACCATGACGAGCACCAGGGTGCCCAAGGCCGCGGCCGCAAGACCGGTACCGAGCCGTTCGCGGATCACGTGCCTCCTTTCCGGGCGTGCGGGCGCAGCTTGCTGTCACTGGTCCTTCGGCGCGCTGCCGGGAGGACTTGAGGGTTGCCGCAAAGATTGTCGTGCCCGAGCCCGGCCGCGGGCGGGCCCTGCATGTCAGGCCCGCACCATGGCGAGGGCGGCCAGGGCCGCGGCCAGCACGACAGCCCCGAGCGCGCAGCGGACGATCACCGCGCGGACCGGTGTGGCGCCCCCGTCTGCCTGCGCCGGGTCCTCACCGGGGAAGCTCCCCGTGCGGCGGAAGCGCAGGAGCGCGGCACCGGTGCCGACGAGCAGGGCGGCACCGACGGCACCGACCAGGAAGATGAACAGCTCGGTGTAGCTGGTGGGGACCACGACGTCCTCGGGGGCGGTGGGTCGGCGGGCAGGCCACTGTAGCGGGAGCCGCGCCGGCCCCCGCCCGGCCGGCGCCGGGAGCCCTACAGGGGCGCCGACCGGCGCGCCATGTTGGCGAACCGCGACTGGTGGCCGAGGAACGACAGCCGCACGGTGTGCAGGGGGCCGTTGCGGTGCTTGGCCAGGATCAGCTCCGCCTCCCCCTTCGCCTCGGTGTCGGGGTGGTAGACCTCGTCGCGGTAGATGAACGCCACCAGGTCGGCGTCCTGCTCGATCGAACCGGACTCGCGCAGATCCGACAGCTGGGGGCGCCGGTCGGTGCGGTCCTCGGGTTTGCGGGACAGCTGCGAGAGGGCGACGACGGGCACGTCGAGCTCCTTGGCCAGGATCTTCATGCCCCGGCTGAGCTCGGACACCTCCTGCACCCGGTTCTCCGCGCGCCGGTGCGACTGCATCAGCTGCAGGTAGTCCACGATCACCAGGTCGAGCCCGTGCTTGGCCTTCAGCCGCCGGCACTTGGCCCGGATCTCCATCATGTTGATGCCGGGGGTGTCGTCGATGAACAGCGGTGCCTCGGCCAGGCGCCCCATCGCCTGGGAGAGCTTTGGCCAGTCGGTGTCGTTCAGGCGTCCGGTGCGCAGCCGCTCCGAAGGCACATGCGAGTACGCCGCGAGGATGCGGTCGATCAGCTCGCGCTGGCTCATCTCCAGGGAGAACATCACGGCGGGCTTGCGCTGCTCGACGGTGACGTGGGTGGCGATGTTGGTGATCAGCGTGCTCTTGCCCATCGCCGGCCGTGCGGCGATGACCACGAGGTTCTGCGGCTGCAAGCCGGCCGTCAGCTCGTCCAGGTCGGTGAAGCCGGTGGCCAGGCCGGTGATGGCGGACTTGGCCTCGTGGAGCTTCTCGATGCGCTCGAAGGACTCCATCAGGAGGTCCTTCATCGGGACGAACTCGCTGGAGTACCCGCGTTGGGCGACGTCGTAGATGGTCTGCTCGGCGGCGTCGACGGCCTCGTCGGCGCCCTTGGCGGCGTCGTAGCCCAGCCGGGTGATGCCGGTGCCCGCGTCGATCAGCCGTCGCCGCAGCGCCTGCTCGGCGACGATCCGCGCGTAGTACAAGGCGTTGGCGGCGGTCGGCACCCGCGAGACCAGGTCGGTGATGCCCACCGCGCCGCCGACGTCCTCCAGGGAGCCCCGGTGCTCGAGCTCGTCGGCGAGGGTGATCGGGTCGACCGGCTCGCCCTGGTCGTACAGGTCGCGGACCGCCTCGTACAGGGTGCGGTGCGCGCCCCGGTAGAAGTCGTCGGCGCCGACGAGCTCGGAGACCTCGGCGATGGCGTCGCGTGACAGCAGCATGGCACCCAGCACGCTGGTCTCCGCGTCGAGGTTGTGCGGGGGTACCCGGTCGTAGCTGCTGCCTCTCGTCGGCGGCTGCAGTGCACGCACCGCGCCTGCCGCCGCCTCGCCCGCCCCGTTGGCCATGATGTCTCCCTCGTCTCCGTCCCCGACGGCGACGGTAACCCAGGGGTATGACACCCGCCGCCCGCGCGACGGGGCGGTGCCTGTGGGCAGCATCGCCGCACGGTGGTCCGCGGTGTGGACAACGGCGGCACCGACGCCCCGGGCAGGTGGGTCAGCGCGCCGGGCTGGGGATACCCACCCTCGGCGTGTGGAGGACCGGTGCAAAAGAAAAATGTCTCTCGTGAACGATCTGTGGGTCGCGTGGCCAGGCCATGTCGCCGGGCGGGTCGCCGGGCGGGTGCGCCACCCTGGAGGTGGTCGCGTGGCCAGGCCATGTCGCCGGGCGGAGCCGGGGACCTACTCGAGGGCGACGACGACCACGCGCACCGTCGCGGTCAGCTCCGCGTGCAGGCGCACGGCGACCTCGTGCTCCCCGAGCGCCTTCAGCGGTCGCTCCATCTCGACGCGCCGACGGTCGAGCTCCACGCCCAGCTGGGCCTGGACCGCATCCGCGACCTCCCGGTTGCCGACCGATCCGTAGAGGGTGCCGTCCTCACCCGCCATGGCGGTGATCGACACCGGCCGGGTCTCCAGGAGCCGCTGCTGCTCCCGGGCCTCCTCGATGCTGCGGGCCTCGCGCTTGGCGCGGGCGGCGCGCAGCGCGGCGGCGTCGGCGACGGCGCCCTTCGACGCGCGCATGGCGAGGCCGCGCGGCATCAGGTAGTTGTTGCCGTAGCCGTCGGCCACGTCGACGATGTCGCCGGCGTCGCCGAGCTTGTCGACGTCCTGCTTCAGAATGACCTTCATTGTGCTCTCGCCCCTGTCGGCGGCCAGCGGTGGGCGCTAGCGGGTGGTGTAGGGCAGCAGCGCCATCTCGCGGGCGTTCTTGACCGCTTCGGCGACGAGCCGCTGGTACTGGGGGGTCGTGCCGGTGACGCGGCTGGACTTGATCTTGCCGCGGTCGCTCACGAACTTGCGCAGCAGGGCCACGTCCTTGTAGTCGATGTACTCGACCTTGTTCTTGCTGAAGTAGCAGTCCTTGCGCTTCGCCGGGCGCTGGTTGCGCCCCGGCTTGCCGGGCTTGTCATCGGCCATGCGTCACACTCCTGGGTTGTCTGACTGCGAAATCTACCGGACACGGCGACCGGCGGCAGGTGCGCCGGCCGCTGGTCCGGACGGGTCGGATGGCGTCAGAAGGGGACGTTCTCGGTGGTGGGCGCTTCCGTGGGCGGGGTGGCGCTCCCCCAGCCGGAGTCCTGGTTCTCCTGGCCGGCGCTGTCCTGGGGACCGCGCTGGCGGCGGACCTTCTCGACCTTGACCCGGGCCCACCGCAGGCTCGGGCAGACCTCGTCCGCCTCGATCTCGGTGACCCAGCGGGTCTCGTTGTCCTTGGTCTCGTACGAGCGGCTGCGCAGCCGCCCCGTCACGAGCACCCGGTCACCGCGGTGCAGCGACTCGGACACGTTCTCGGCCATGTCGCGCCACACGTTGCAGGTGAAGAACCCGTCGAGGCGCTCGTCCCAATCGCCCTTCTCCTTGTTGAAGAAGCGCTGGTTGACCGCAACGCGCACGTTCGCCACGGGCACGCCGTTGGGGGTGTAGCGCAGGTCGGGGTCATCGGCGAGGTTGCCGACGATGGTGATCTGGTTGTCGGTGGCCATCAGGGTCCTCCGGGGTGTCGTCCGGCGGCGCCGCGGCGCCGC